>CAIPUP010000351.1 GCA_903868285.1 uncultured beta proteobacterium | reverse complement strand
TGAATGTAGTGCCTATCTTCTGTTGCAGTGCCGCTGCGGCCAGGTGCGAGACGCCGCCGGTGCCGGCGTTGCCAAACTTCAGCGGATCTTTGGATTTTTTGGCTGCATCGACCAGATCTTCGATGGTTTTCCAAGGCGAGTCCGCGCTGACCGTCAGCACCACCGGATCGGCGTTCAGGCGCACCAGGGGCGTGAAATCGTTCTCGGGTGAGAACTTGGCAATCCCCATGTGCGGGATGATGGCCATTTCCACCGTCACCATGGCTATCTTGTAACCGTCCGGCTTGGCCGCAGCGACTTCGGAAAGGCCGATACCACCGGTGGCACCCGGCTTGTTCAGCACCGTGATAGGCTGGCTAGAATGCTTTTTGGCCGCTTCAGCAACCACGCGCGCCAGCACGTCGGTGCCACCGCCCGCGCCGAAGGGCACGATCAGCTCGATCGGCTTGTTGGGATAGTCAGCTGCGCCTTGTGCGACAGCGCCCAGCGGCAGGGCCGCCATAACGGTTGAACCGACGGCGAGCGCCAGCAGTTTGCGGGTGGAGATCAGCAAGTTCATGGTAGTTGTCCTCAGGTTGTTTTGGAAGAAAAGTGGGTAAGGGGGATTGCTTTGGCTGTGCCGCTAAAGGCTCTCTGCCATCCTCAGCACAGCGACCATGCCGGGGTCATCCATGCCGATGGATTTTTCCGCGAACATGCGCGCTCGACCAATACGGTTGGGCTTGTCGCGAAATTCTTCGATGGCTTTGGCAGCGGCGTTGCGGGCCACGGCAGCCAGGTCGTCTTGAGGCTGGGTCTGCGACAAGGCCTGCGCGATCGCGTGCAGCGAGTCGATCATGGTCTTGTCGCCCAGACTAGCGCCACCGCGCGTAGAAAGCTTTTCCACCGCATGCGATAGCAGTTCGGATAACGCCGCACGGTCCAAGTTTCTGCCGTCCAGCCACTTGGCGGCAGCGAGCAGACCACTGGCAAGCAGCGTTCCGAAACTAGAGCCGGAGGCGTCTGCGCAGGCCTGCGAAGCGCTTTTCAGGATGCCCTGCACGCTGTCCGGTGCGACTGGGAGCGCGGCACGCACGTTGTGTGCGCAATTCTGCAAAGTCACGCCGAGGTCACCATCACCCAGCCGGCTGTCAAGCTCATTGAGTTCGGGCGCTGCCTTGTCCATGGCAGCCGCCCATCGGGTGAAGGCATCCTTGAGGCCTGCTGCGTCCATGGCACTCAAACCTTCCAGAACGGGCAATCGGCCGGCGCCTGCAGCAGCCGCTCCAGCTCGCCGTCCAGCGGCATCAGGGTGAGAGACATGCCGGTCATTTCCATCGATGTCGCATAACGGCCGATCAGCGGCATGACGATGCGGACGCGGTGCCCTGCCAGCACCGCGGCGATGCATCGATACACAATAAAGAGTTCCTCAAGCGGGGTCGCGCCCAGGCTGTTGACCAGCACCGCTGTGCTGGAGCCCTTGGCCATGTTCAGTTCAGGCAGCAGCAGGTCCAGCATCTCGTCTGTCAACGCGTCAGCTGACTTCAGGGGCCCACGCCAGATGCCGGGTTCGCCGTGAATGCCCATGCCGAATTCGATTTCCGTCTCAGCGATCTCGAACGAC
>CAIPUP010000350.1 GCA_903868285.1 uncultured beta proteobacterium | reverse complement strand
GCGCTCGATGATCAGCCATTCCACCGCGCTGCCCGCCAGGCCCTGCTGATTGCGGGCAAAGATGTCCACGTCATCTGCCATGCCATGGCCAGCCGGCCCATAGAAACGCTCCTGGCTGCGCAACATGCCCTCATTGAAGCCCGCCGGCGCACCCTTGAGCTCATACGGATAAATTTCAACTTCAGTCAGATCTGGCGCGATCGGCCGCCAGATGCGAATCTGCTGATGAATCATGCCCATGTTGGGAAATACCGTGCCGGAGATCTTGCCGGCGATCCACTCCATGGCCTCGGCCCCATGCTGCGCCAGCAAGCCCTGGAAATACTCGCTGAACTCGCCCTGCAGGTCTTCCTGCAAGTGTTCAGCCGGGCGCTCCAGCTGTGCATGCCCCCCCGGCAGATTGAAGGTGTTGCCGCGAAAGCGGTGCTTGCGCATGTCCTTGTCCGAGCCGCCCTTGTGCAAGCCGAAATCGCCAGTGCTGTCGCCGAATTTGGCTTGCAGCGCGACAAAGCCGCGATGGGTATGCATGAAGTGATACGAGTCGACGATGTTTTCGATCTGGAATTTCCAGTTGCCCTGATAGCGCATCACATAGGGCTTGGAGCGCAGCTCGATCTCGCCGGTGGGTGACATGGCCAGACGGCGATCGATCATGGTCTTGGCCCGCCCGAGAAAGGTATCCAGCGGCTGTACGTCGGCATTGAAGCTGGCGAAGATGAAGCCACGGTAACTCTCCACCCGGGGCAGGGCATGCAAACCCTTGGGGGCGTCAAAGCTGTCGGAGTAGCCACCCGGATCACGTCGCTCCGAGACCGCCACCAAACGCCCGTCCAGGGCATAGACCCAGCCGTGATAGGGGCAGTTGAACTCGCGCACATTGCCGCGCACCTCGCGCGTCACAACCGCTGCGCGGTGCACGCAACGATTCACCAGCACATGCACCTTGCCATCGGCCGCGCGGCTGACCACGACCGGCTGTGTGCCGATCATGCTGCTCTTGTAATCGCCCACGTTCGGCAATTCGCACTCCAGTCCGACAAACGCCCAGGTGCGCTTGAAGATGCGCTCCATCTCCGCCTCGAAAACACCCGGATCGGTATAGGCGCGGGTGTGTACCCGGAAACGGTTTTGACCTTCGTCCACCAACAGTTCACTGGTCTGCAGCGGCTCGCGCCGGGCGTAACGAATTTGTTTGTCGCTGTGTGACATATCGACTCCTTGCAATCGTGCTGGTCAATCCATGAAGCGGCCACCGGAGAGATTGAGCGTCTCTCCCGTGACATAGCCACCTTTGTCCGAGGCCAGATAGAGCACGGCATGCGCCGCTTCCTCGGAGCGCCCGACCCGACCGACCGGAATACCCTTCACCACCTCGGCCATACGTTCGGCACCACCGGCCACCTGCACATCAAACAATGCCGTGGCGATCATGTTGACTGTGGTTCCGGTGGACGCCAGTTCGGCTGCCAGCACACGCGAAAACGTCACCATCCCGCCCTTGGCAGCGGCATAGGGCGCGACATGCTTGTGCACACCGGTTTTGCCGGACATGGAGCAAAAGGAAATGATGCGACCGGCACGGCTGTGCGTGGCCTCGGCAATGGCAGTCAGACGTCGCCCGGCTTCCAGACAGCATTGCATCGGGCCCAGCAACTCCTGCTCCAGAACCCGCCGGTATTCCGGTGGCGGAATGTCCAGCGCTGCCTGCGTTTTTACCGGCGGCGCGATATTCACCACCACCTGCAAACCACCCAGATGCTGCGCGCAGGCATCAAAAAAATGGCTGACCGAAGCCGGGTCCACCGGATCGATGTCCAGTTCGATCACCCCCGGCAGCGCACAGGCGGCACGACTTGCCTCGCTCACTGGCTGGCCCGCCACGACACCGATGACGATGCGCGCCTGCTGCGCGGCAAACGCCTTGACCACGGCAGGACCTGTGCCCAGGTGACCGCCGATGATGACCACCGGCTTCCCGGCAAATTCCGCCGCAGTGTTGGTTTGAATCATTTCAGCCTGAGACATTCACTGTGCCTTGATGTTGTTGCGACGAATGATCTCGCCGTATTCGGTGAACTCGCGCTGCATCACCGCCCGCATTTCCTCTGGTGTGCTGGGGCGCACTTCCAGACCGGTCTTCTCCAGCGCGGCACGCACATCTGGCAGATTGAGAATGGTGCGTACCTCGGTGGTCAGCTTGTCGAGAATCTCTGGCGGCGTACCACGCGG
>CAIPUP010000349.1 GCA_903868285.1 uncultured beta proteobacterium | reverse complement strand
CGGGATACAAATCCCACCCCTCGCCACGCAGCAAGCGATCGTGGCGGAGATCGAAGCCGAGCAAGCGCTGGTGGCCGCCAACCGCGAACTGATCACCCGCTTCGAGCAAAAGATCCAAGCCACCCTCGCCCGCATCTGGGGCGAAGCCTCTGAGGGAGAAGAATGAATGAAGAAGGATGAAGTGAAAACACAGACACCGACGGAGCGGCAGGGACAGTTCCTTGCCTACATCTTTCAATACAGCCTTGTGAATGGCTGCGCCCCGGCGGAGGCGGACATGCAACGGTATTTCCAAATCACGCCGCCGAGCGTGCATTCGATGGTGCTCACCCTCGAACGGCGCGGCTTCATCCAGCGCGTCCCCGGTCAGGCCCGCAGCATCACCCTGATGGTTCCACCGGAATCCCTGCCGCCCTTGAAACGTATCTCGCGCTGAAGCTTCATCATTTTACCGCCATGGCCTTTACCGACTTCGAAATCGCCGAACACACGCTCACCCTTGAGGAGCATTTCTGGGGCGGTTCGCTAGCCTGGGTGGGTAAAAGCTGAAGGGATTTGGAGATCGAGACGCCCAGCCATCCAATAGCAGATGGCCTTGAGGTTCTCGAAGTTGCGGAAGCCTCTGGCGCGGCGGCGGGCGGTTTGGATGATGCTGTTGATGGACTCGATGGCGGCCGACGTGATGCGGTGTGGGTAATAGGCGAGGATGCCAGCCCAATGGCTTTTGAGGGTTTGGGCCAGTTTCTTGAAGGGACCCAGGCGGCTGCGCACCGCCCACGAGCACCAGGCTTGGAGATGGATCTCGGCGCTGGCTGCTCCGGGCCATTCCCAGGTGTCCTGGAGGTTCTCTCGGAGCGCCATGGCGCGACCGAGTTCTTTGTGCCGGGCACAGAGGTCGTGCCGCAACTCCAACTGCGCCTGGCTCAAACGGCTCTCATTGCCACGCAGGGCCCAGAGCGCGCCTTTCATCTCTGCTCCTTCGTGCTGGAGTTGCTTGCGCACTTCATCCAAGGCCTTGCCGGCCAATTGCATGACATGGAAACGGTCAAACACGATCTGGGCCTTGGGCAGATGCGCGCGCACGCCCTTCTGGTAGGCGGCGCTCATGTCGATGGCCGCGAGCTGCACTTGCGCGGGACTGGCTCCATGGGCAGGCAGCGCCGCCACGAACTGACCGACACTCGCAGCGGTGCGCTCCGGGGTCATGAACAGGAGGCGCGCGGGTTGTTTTTGTTGCGGATCAATCTCCACCACCACGGTGGCATAACGATGTCCTTTGCGCGTAGCCGTGTCGTCAATGGCCACGGCCTGCACGGCGCTCCAATCCTGCCGCTCATGTGCCCGGGCCACATAATGGCGCACGATGCGCCAGAGACGGGTGTCGTGTTCCGCCATGAGTTCGGCCACGGCGCTTACGGGCATCTCTCGGGTCAGAGCCATGACGAAGGCTTCAAACATCAAGGTGAAGCCACTCTCCGGCCGAGCCCAGGGAACGCTGACTTGCTTCACCTGGTGCTGCGGGCACTGCACGCGCGGCACACGCGCGCTCAGATACGTCGGGTGCTGCCAGAAGTTCAAATGCCGCCAGCGCTTCACCTCGTGATCATACAGTGGACAGAGCTGCGCGCAGACCGGACACGGCATTTGCGCCCCCGCCTCCACTTCGATGTCCACATACAAAAACTTGCTCTCCGCACCGCCGTCTTCCAAACCGCTGCGCACAACCTTCCAAGGTGAAGCGAATCCCAAAGCCAAAGCAAAAAGTGTGTTTTGATCCATTCCTGAGCCTGCCGCTTCGCCCCCCTCGCAGCCCACTCAATTTAGCGAAGACTCGTACTTTCTGGACGCAGGTCTCAACATCACCAGCGGCAAGACCTTGACGTTCAACCCTTCCACCGTGAACAACGGCATTGTGTTGCGCGGGAACACGTCACCCGGCAGCGGTTCGTTGGTTGTCAGCGG
>CAIPUP010000348.1 GCA_903868285.1 uncultured beta proteobacterium | reverse complement strand
TGCTGACGAAGTGTGGGATTGGTGTTTGACATAAAGGTCTCCAGTCGATGAAATGTGGTTAAAGCAGTTAGTTTGTCCGGATTACGAAATGATAGTCCGGAATATGGTCGAATTTTGGAGGCGTGCCTGACCCTGGGCAATCAGTGTTTTCCCTGCGTGAATCCGGAATGGTCTGCGCCAGGTGCGCGGCGCGCTGAACGCCGCCCTCAGGGGGCGGGTTCGAAGCCGATCTGGCGTGATATCGAATCAGCGGTCTGGACTACCAGCGGCGCAAGGCTGGCAATCTTGGCATCTGTCATGCGATCGGCTGGGCCAGTGACGCTGACAGAAGCAAAGACATGGCCCGATGAATTGCGTATGGGCGCGGCCACGCAGCGCACCCAAACCTGATGCTCGGAGTCATCAATGGCGTAGCCGCGCTCTCGTATCGCGGCCAACTCCGTTCGCAGGCCTTCAGGGGTGGAGATGGTGGTGGTGGTGTAAACCTTGAGGCCGGCTGCGATCACCTGATCAATCACCTCGGCTCGCTGGAATGCCAGCAGCGCCTTGCCTACACCCGTGCAATGGGCGGGCGATGCCTCGCTAGGCTGGATGCCGCGTGACTGGCGTTCCGCCGGTTCCTCTCGCTCCACCACGATGACCTCGAAGCCATTGAACACGCCCAGGTGAGAAGACTCCCCCGTGAGTTTGGACAATCGGTCCATGAAGGGCTTGGCCTCGCGCAGGATGTCCATGTTGGCCAAGGCGATGTTGCCCAGTTCGAACAACCGAATGCCCAGGCCGTAGCTGCTGGACCGTGCATCCTGCTCAATGAAGCCGATTTCCTTCATGGCTGACAGCATGCGGTGCGCAGTTGGCCGTGGAAGGCCTGACCGGGTTGCTATCTGGGCCAGTGACAAGTGACGATTGACCGTAGAAAAGCACTCGAGGATGCCCATCATCTTGCCGATGGATTGGATGCGGCTCTTATCGTCTTTTGTTGTCGTTGAACTACTGGAAGTCTTCGGTGCTGTCATAGCGGGTTCCACTGGCGTGAGCTGACCTGCATTATAGCTATTTATCGAAATAAGTGTCCGGATTGCGGAATGAAACACTGCCCTCTGGGTCGGTCTGCTAAACGTACGACGTGCCCATCGACGTGGCGCCGCAGTTGGCAGCCACGCATCGGAGTTCCCGACTGTCCACTTATCTCCAGTGACGCCGATGTATTTCTGTGTTGAAGCAGATGCGAGGTACTCAAGTAAGCTCGGCCAACTTATGCTGCTGCAGCTCAGCAAGTCAGGCCCGGCCCGGCCTTTTATCCGATGGCCCGGCTCGGGGTTGAGCAGTTAGGCCCGGTTAACATCGATTGCATGAAAATTATCCTGGCCTCCAACAACGCTGGCAAGCTCGCCGAGCTGCACGCCATGCTGGCCCCGCTGGGCCTTGAGTTGCTGGCGCAGGGTGCGCTGGGCATCCCGGAAGCCGCCGAGCCGTTTCACACCTTTGTTGAGAACGCGCTGGCCAAGGCGCGGCACGCGGCCCAGCACGGCGGCTTGCCGGCGCTGGCCGACGACGCCGGTCTGTGTGTCGATGCCTTTGGTGGCCTGCCCGGCGTGCAGACTGCCTACTACGCCACCCAGTTTGGCTACGCCAAGGGCGACGACAACAATGTGCTGGCCTTGCTGGCGCAGATGCGCGACATCGACAACCGGCGTGCGGCGTTGGTCAGCACCCTGGTGGCTGTGAG
>CAIPUP010000347.1 GCA_903868285.1 uncultured beta proteobacterium | reverse complement strand
GCAGGCTTTAGTTGCCGCCGGAGGAGGCTGCCAGTACCGGCCACTCGTCCTGGTCGGATTCGCGCCGCAGCTTGGTCATTTTCTGGATCAGCGTGGTGCGCTGCAGATGCAGCAGCTGAGCGGTTTTGGTGATATTGCCACCGGCATGCTGCAAGGCCTGGCGGATGAGATCACGTTCCATGGTGTTCAGATGCGCCTTGAGCTGCACGCCCTCCTCGGGGAAGGCCTGCTTGCCCTGGGAAATCATGATGATTTCCTCGACTGCACTGCGCGGACCACCCGACTGGGCAGCCAATGCCGAGAACATGTCGGAGGACGCCGCTGCCGCCTGTTGTGCCGGGCTGAGCGTCTGACCGGAATGAATATCGATGGCGGCAAAGGGCTGCGATAGCGGACTCTGCTGGGTGCTGGTGTTGGTACTTGTGCCGGGCTGGTTGCTGGTATCTGGTGCTTCGGGTTCGGATACGGTCGCCGCTTCGACGACTGGCGCATTCAACGCCGCCTGGGCCATCAGCTCGCGCAGCTTGCGCGGCAGCATCTCCGGACTGATGTTGCGCAGACGCAGCAGCTGGCCGGGGAACAATGCGCTGAAGCGGTTGACCAGGTTGGATAGCTCGCGCACATTGCCAGGCCAGGAGTAGGCCTTGAGCACTTCCAGAAACTCGAAATCCAGTTTCACCGGGGCGGTACCTTTAACCGCATGGCGTCCGGCGAAATACTGCACCAGATCTTGCACGTCGGAGGCGCGTTCGCGCAGCGCCGGTACCCGCACCGGCAGCACGTTCAGCCGGTAGTACAAGTCTTCGCGAAACCGTCCGGCTTCACATTCCGCTTCGAGGTCGCGGTGGGTTGCTGCCACCACACGCACATCGACTGAAATTTGTTTGGTCGAGCCTATCGGATCGACGACCTTTTCCTGCAGCACCCGTAGCAGCTTGGACTGCATGTCCAGCGACATATCGCCGATCTCGTCCAGGAACAATGTGCCGCCATGGGCCAGCTCGAAGCGTCCCATGCGATCAGCGATGGCGCCGGAGAAAGCCCCTTTGCGATGGCCGAACAATTCGCTCTCGAGCAGATCTTTCGGGATCGCGGCGCAGTTCACCGGCACGAAGGCCTTGCTGGCGCGACTGGATTCACGATGTACGAACTGCGCCACCAGTTCTTTACCGGTGCCACTCTCGCCGGTGACCATGACCGTGGCAGGCGAGTCGGCGATGCGCGTCAGCAGCGCGCGCAGTGCACTGATCGGTTCGCTGCGTCCAACGATCTTGGGGCTGTCATCCATGGGCTCAGACACCGCCCTGTCGCAGCGAGCGGTTGAGCGCGTTCCAGCCTTCACGCGTGACATACATTTCGTTTTGCATCTTGTCGTTGACGCGGGTCGCCAGCAGCCCACGATCGATCAGCGCCTTGACCCGGCCAACCAGACCGCCAGGCGGCAGCTTGAGATCATCCGGCAGTTGCGGCAGGCTGCCATCGGGTACTGGATGGCGCTCCACGCTGCGAAGAATTTCCACATCGACGAAGTTCAGGCTCTGTTCGCTGGCCGGGCTGCTGCCAGCGCTGGCGGTGCGCAGTCGCACCGGTGCCAGTAGTTTGCGCAACAGGATGGTGAACACCACAACCACAGCAAAAAAACGCAGGTAATCGAGGGCAGCCATTTTCGGGCTGGACATCAGGTTGCTCGACAACAGGCTGAGTATCAGTGGCGTGGCCAGCGAGCAGATGATGCCAATGAGCAGCTCGCGCACCAGCCCAGAATGTTCCGCACTGACATTGCGTTCGTTGCGATCCAGCACATAGAAGTTGGCCAGGCCACCGAGCAAGCCACCGAGCAATACCAGTGCCGATACCAGCGCCAGATAGCCAACTTCGTTCAGGTCACGCAGGTTGAGAGTGTCTGTAATCACGATGTATCCGCAAACCCCGGTGGTCAGTGACGCTAACTGCTTGTTTGGATTCTGTTTGTTGGAAGCTTACCCATGTCGGGCAAGGCCGCGGCATGATGCCACGCGAAAAATTTTTAAACAAACTTAACCGGTTATTTTTCCAGCGCTGATTGTCCGGGCTGCGAGGGCATTTTTTCTTAAGAATTCTTGTGAGAACAACGCCTTTGCAGGAGGAAAATGCAAACTTAAGTTGATCCCGTTATCGCGATAACGGCCGTGCATTCATCGCATTCATTATTTGGATTGTCGTTTCAGGAGACAGCATGGACTTCTCGATGGCCCTGGGTCTGCTGGGCGCGTTGCTGGTATTCGGTTTTGCTGCCGGGGACTTGCGCGCGTTTTTTGATTTGGCTTCATTGGCCATTGTGCTGGGTGGCAGTCTGTCGGTGTTGCTGGCACGCACTCCATGGCAGGATTTGCAGCGTGCCTGGCTGGCCGCCAAATTGGCATTTGTAGGTAGTCAGCGCTCTCATCAGCGCTTGACCGAGGAACTGTTGGCCCTGGCCGATCTGGCGCGGCGCGAAGGCGTGGTGGCGCTGGAGCGCGAGCCTGTACCCGATCCGCTACTGGCCAAGGGTCTGCGATTGTTGGCCGATGGCATGGAACTGGCCGATCTGGAAAAAGCCCTGCGTCTGGAGCAGGCGCGCCTGCGTCTGGAACGCGAGTCAGAGCAGAACGTATTTCTGTTCTGGGCCGATGCCGCACCAGCCATGGGCTTGATCGGTACCGTGATCGGACTGGTACGCATACTCTCCAGCATGAGTGATCCGCGTGCCATCGGCAGCGGCATGGCGGTGGCCTTGCTCACCACGCTCTATGGCGCCTTGCTGGCCAACGTTGTCTGCCTGCCCTTGGCGCAGAAAATCGGTGAACGCGCCGCGCATGCCGCGCTGGATGACGAACTGATGCTGCAGGCGCTATTGCTCATCAAGCGTGGCGGTCACCCGCTGGAGTTGGAGGGGCTGATTGCACCGGCGGTGCGTGCGCAATTCTCACCGAACAACGAGGCCGAGGTCGAGGTGCCACGCCCATGAGCCAGCCCTGGCAAGTGTTGCGCCCCCGACGCGCCCGGCCACCAGTATGGCTGGTGACCTTTGCCGATCTGTGTTTGTTGTTGATGGCGTTCTTTGTACTGCTGTTGTCGTTTGCAGAATTCGATCCTGTGCGCATCAACCTCATCCGCAAGGCCATGGATACCGCCTTTCGTGTGCCAAACGACAAGATGCCCGGCAGCGATGCATCCGGTGCATTGCAAGCGCAGGCCGAGCAATTGCAGCGCGAGTTGGATGCGCGTCTGCAGCAGGCCGAGCAGGCAGCCAAGTCGGCGCTGGCGGTGGAAATGGCTGCGGCCCGGGTGCGCGTCAAACGGGAACCTACCCGCATCCTGATCGAGTTGCCCGGCGCTTTGCCCGGGGCTGAAGCCAATGCGCAAACCGCAGTCACCAGCGGCAGCCCGGAGGTGTTCTCGACCATTGCCGGTTTGCAAAAAAGTTTTCCCGGTTTGCTGGCGCTGCAGATGGAAGATGCCGGCGTGCAGTTGCTAGCCACCCGCGCCGCGATGCTGCAACAGCGTCAGCAGCAGCTCAATGCCTTGCTTGACAAGGAGCAACTCGAGGGGCGGGCCGAGATACGCAGGCAAGGCGACAGCCTGGTGCTGGCACTGCCGGAGGCCGGTTCATTCAGCTCCGGGCGTGCCGATCTGGAGCCCGGCTTTCGCGCCATGCTGGCGCGCATCGCCGGCATGCTCGAGGGCTGGGCAGGTCGCATCACGATTGAAGGGCACACCGACAATCTGCCGGTGGGGAATAACGAACGCTTTCGTTCCAACTGGGATCTGTCAGCCGCGCGAGCTGGTGCAGTGGCTGACTTTCTGCTGGCACGCGGTCGCATCGACAGCAGCCGGCTCTCGGTCAGCGGCTATGCCGATACCCGGCCGGTGGAGAGCAACGCCAGCGCGGCTGGACGTGCGCGCAATCGTCGCATCGAGATCAGCATCAATCTGCCGTGATCGTGTTTATTTGCTATTGGCTATTGGCTGTTGCGTGCCGGCAGGTCTGACGGTGCGGGCGGATAGCGCACCAGGCCATCACGCACTGGCCCGGTGTTTTCTCTCGGCGGCGTTGCGGCTGGCTTGGGCTCGGGCCGGGACTCTGTGCGGCTCTCGGGTTTGACCTCAACTTTGATTTCTGCTTTTGGCTCAGCCCGTGCGGCCGGGCGCGGTGCCGGACGGGGTGCCGGTGCCGCAGCGGGTGCAGCGGCGGGTGCAGGCGTGGCAGAGGGTTTCGGTGCAGGCGCTGCGGCACGTTTCTTTTCCATCTCCAGCAGGCTGTCAATGCCGCGCTTGAGTTCGGTGATGGTGCCAGCCTGCGTGCCAGCTTGTGTGCCGGCTTGCGTTTGCAGTGCCGCCAGCTGTTCGGACAATTTGGCGACGGCTTTGGCCTGGGTCTGCAACTGTGTCTCTAATGCCTTGATTTGCGTGGTCAGTGCCTGGTTGCGTGTTTCCAGCACCTTGTCAAAACCCTTGTCCGGCGCCTTGTCGGCTTTCTCTGCTTGCAGCGCGCGCAGGCGCTTGGTTTCTTCCATCAGCGCATCCAATCGAGCTTCCAGCTTGCGGTTCATCTCGCGATCTTCCTGCAAGGCAGTGCGCGCCGAGCTGAGGGTGTTCTCGACTTTGCCAACGGTCTCGAGGCTGCCCTTGATATCCACCAGGCGACGTCCGATCGCCACCAGGGTGTTATCAGCCTGAGTGAAGCGACTTCCCAGGTTGAGTGATATCAGGAACACCGAGGCCACCATGGCCAGCATTAGCAAGACTGTTACCGAGAGCGCGATGATGGAGCGGGTGTGGGCGGCATTCGATATCTTGCTCAGCTTCTCAACCGCTGCCGCCATGCGTTCAGTCGATTCCGCTGCGACCGTGGCCGAGTGATTGGAGACTTTTGCCGAGTCCAGTACCACGTTGACCAGGCTGTCAATGTCGACATCCTCCGCGTCGCCTTCGGCATCGACGCGCTGCCCGGATTCATGGCCAGCATCGACGTCATGGCCAGCATCGACGTTTGTGTTTGCCCCGGACTCTGTGCTGCTCTCGGCGGCTATGGTTTCCTCCGCCGCTGGCTTGTGCGCGGGTTCGCTAGCGGCATTCTTATGTTCTTCGCTCATGATGGTTATCGACTTCCTTTGAGTATTTGATCCGTCAGCTTGATCACGCGCTCTTCGGCATGATGCAGACGTTCATCGATGGCCGCGTTCTCGGCCGCTGCCTCTGCCATACGCTCGCGCTGATGCACATCCATCGACAGATGCACGCGGCGTGCATGCGGCTTGGCGGCCGGCGGCACCTGGCTTGGGGCCTGGCGCGCGCTCACACTAGCCAGCGCTGGCGGCGTTTCTTGCGCAACCGGCACGGCTTGCGACATTTCTGGTGCCGGTGCTGGTGCTGTGGCCAACAGCTCGGGCTGTGCCGCTACGCCTGCTTCTGCCCCGACGTCAGCCTCGGCCTCGGTCTCAGTTTCAGTCTCGACATGCACAACATTGGGTGCAGTCAGTTCCAGGCTGGGTAGGTCAGGCGGTAGCAAGGACGCTGGTTGTTCCAGCAGGGCCTGGTGGTTGGCGTCGGGTGCCGTGATCGTAAGTTTTTCGTGGTGGCTGACTTGTTCAGCCTCGGGCAGCAGCTCGCGATGGGATGCGCTGGCCGACTCTGGCAGTCGTTCATGATGATCCGGGGCAGGGGCGCCGCTCGGCTTCAGTTGCGTAGCTTCGATCGGTGCCGACTCGGACTGATGCAGCCGGTTGTCGTCAGGTGTATCAACCTCAACCTGCAGCCGATGTGCTACGGGCAGTTCGTCATCGGCTTGAACTAGGGTGCTCTCGCTCGGTTCGATTTCCAGGCGTAATGGTTGTGCTGGCTTGAAGCTGCTGTCCTCGACATGCAGCAGGCGCTCATCCTCCTTGATGATGCGATTGGACTCGCCATGCAGGCTGTCATCCTGCGGTGCATGCTCTGCCTGGTCATCATTGAAGAGGTTGCGATTGCGTTGTGCCTTGCCGGTTTTTTCGTTGAAGGACACCCGCGCCGGCGAACTATTGCGCAGGACGATGCCTTCCTCGGCCTGACCTGTATTTTTATCGCGTGGGCCTTCACTCATCATGGTCTCCGTGCTGCAACGGGTGGTGCAGCATCCTGCAAGGAGCGCACGGTGCGTATCCAGCTGTCTTGTGGAATCTCGGCGCGCTTGGCGTATTCGTTGGCAGCAGCACGGTCCGCAAAGGGCCCGCTCACCACCACGTATTTGATGCGGCGTCCGCCCTCGACTTGAATGGCAGTGACCATGGCACCGGACAGCGCCGGATACTGGCGCCGCCATAGCTGGGCTTCTTCGGCATTGTCCAGTGCGATGTGTTGCACAAAAAAACTGTTTTTATTCATCGACTTGATCTTGTCGATTGCGGCCGAGACATCGCCGCTGGCAGTTGGCGTTGTGGTCGCTGTTGTGGTCGCGGTCGTTGCTGCAACCGGTGCTGCGGGGGCAGTGAGTTTTTGCGGTGGCGTGGTCGGCACGGCGATAGTGGTTGGCGCAGCCGGTGTAGCCGCGGCAGCGACGGCCGGCGGGGCCGCTTCCGTGTTGGCGCCGGTGGTCGTTGCTGCGGCTGATGCTGTTGCTGCCTCTGCTGTCGCAGCCACAGGCTCGCTGGGTGTGTTAACGGCGGGGGTGACAGGTGGCAGGCGCAGTGCTGGTTCGGCTTCCTCGGGCGGCGTATCGACACGGGCTTGCGCAGGGGCCTCGCTTTGCCACAGGCCGCCGGCCAGCGCCATCAAGGCCTGGGTCTGGCGCGGAAATACTGCCGCCGCTGCCAGGAGCGCCGCGATGACCAGCGCGATGGCCAGTACGCCGTTCCACAGCAGGCGGGTGACTGAGGATTCCGCTTTGGGTGCTTGGTCGTGACTGTCGTCATGCATCGGCGCGCTGTCATGCTGGGCATCGGCGTACATGGACGCCTGCGCGCCCATCCCGGTGCGGGCGCGAAAGCGCCCAGCGGGGCTGTCCGGGTCTAATGGCGACAAATCGTCGCTGTTGACCTGGCGGTTGAATTCGTCGCGATCGTCGAGCTGATCGACACTGCGCTGGCGTCGTACTTGGCGCACCCGCTCCAGCAGGATGCGCGCGTCGCCACCCAGCCCGGCTGTGGTGGCGGCGTCCAGCAGTAGCGCCGCCTCTTCTTCGGTCGGTGGCAGCACCGGCCAGCGCAACAGCCGCTTGCCCAGTAATTCCAGTACCTGCTGCTGATCGCTGTCTTCGTTCTCGTCATGCAACAGCACCAAGCGGGTGTTGGCGCCGGGAAAGCTCGACACCAGGCGCGCCAGTAGCCGGCCTTCGCGCGCGCTCATGGAGCGGGCCTCGGGCGAGAACAGAATGCGCACCGTCGACTCGGTTTCGTTGCTGCGATCCTGCATCGCCTCGGCCATCGGCCGTGTCGCCAGAATTTCATTGAAGCGCGCAATCAGGGCTTCGCTGGTGCTGGGCAGAAACACCTCTACCCGCGCATCCTGCAGGCCGCGTAAGCGCCGCGCCAGAATTTTCCCGTAGTGATCGATGGCGGCACGATTGGTGCCAGTCAATGCGACGTTCGAGCCACCATGCAGCAGTTGATCGCACAGCCGGTCACATAGCGCGATGTCTTCGGCGCGAAAAAACAGGTCACCCTGATTGCGGATGGCGTCGAGCAGGGCCTGTGTCGATGCGCCTGCGGCATACTGTGTGCCGGATGCGGCTTGCAGGTTGTCTTTGTCTGAACGCTTGATCATTGTGTTTTCTCCGGCGTGCCATCGCTGTTAAAGCGCAGCTCTTCAGGCACCACGATAGCCGGTTTCACTACATCGCCACTGCCGGGGCGGATATTGCTGAGGTTAAACACATAAGCGATCACCCGCGCCACGGCCACGTACAGACCTTCCGGGATCTGCTGATCAACCTTGGTGGTGAAGTACAGCGCACGCGCCAGCGGCGGGGCAGGGAAGATGTACACGCCGGTGCGCTTGGCTTCTTCGCGGATGCGCAGCGCCAGCAGATCGCTGCCCTTGGCGATCAAGGTCGGTGCGCCATCACGCGACGGGTCGTAGGACAGCGCGATCGAGAAGTGATCCGGGTTGGTGATGATGACATCGGCATCCTTCACCCGGTCGATCATGCGTTTGCCGGCCATCTCGCGCTGACGTCGACGTATCTGCGCCTTGACTTCGGGCTGACCCTCCATGTCCTTCATTTCATCGCGGATTTCCTGCTTGGTCATGCGCATGCGACGGCTGAAGCTCCAGTGCTGATAGGCACCATCGGCCGCGGCAATCAGTAACAGCGAACAGGCGATGCTCAGCGCCGCTTTCACCAGCAGCGTACCGGTGACGACCAGGGCCGGTTCCAGCGCCATGGCACCGATGCTGTTGAAGACCTCGATCTGGTCGGACAACACCCAGACGGTGGCGGCACCGACCACGCCAAACTTGGCCATGGCTTTGATCAGTTCGATGATGGCGTGTGAGCCGAACATGCGCGCCAGACCGGCGGCTGGATTCATGCGGCCGAACTTCGGCGATACCGCTTTCATGCTGAAGTGAAAACCACCGACGATGGCCGAGGCAGCGATCGCCACGATGACGGTCAGCGCCAGCAGCGGCGCGATCATCAAGAAGCCATCGAACACCATGCTGGCAAAAGCCGCCGGCAGCAGCTGCGGAGAATCGAGAAATTTGCGATCCAGGGTGAAGCCGGCGCTGAAAGTGCTGATGATTTTTTCTGTCAGTTGCGGACCGGTATAAAACAGATAGGTGGTGGCGGCGATCACCACCGCCGCTGCCGTTACTTCGGAGGAGCGTGCCGACTCACCTTCCTCGGTCGCCTGACTGAGGCGCCGTGCGGTAGGTTCTTCTGTGCGATCTTCTGCGCTGGTGTCTTCAGCCATCAGGGCACGCCAAAGATGTTGCGGATTTGTTCAAAGCCCTGCAGCCACAGCCAGTGGACGCGATTGCCCATACCGGGCATGGCGATGATCAGAATGACAAAGCCGGCTGCGACGGCGGCCGGTACCCCGACCGAGAAAATGTTCAGGCTCGGTGCGGCGCGGGTGATCACGCCCAGGCCGATATTGATCAGCAGCAGGATGGCCATGACCGGCAAGGCCACCAGCAGGCCGCCCAGGAACATCATTGAGCTCCAGGTCAGGAGTTTGCTGATGGCCTCGGCTGCCTTCACCGGTTGACCAACGGGCAGCGCACGAAACGTCTCCACCAGGGCCGAGATCACCACCAGGTGTCCACCCAGTGCAAAAAAGATCAGCGTGCCCATCACCGTGAGAAATTGCGCCAGGATCGGTACGTTGCCCAGCGTCGGGTCAATGAGGTTGGCCATGGAGAGGCCCATCGAGGCCGAGATGCTCTGGCCGGCTACCACCAGGGCCGCAGTGATGATCTGCAGCACCATGCCCATCACCACGCCGATGCCGATCTCGGTCAGCAATGCCATCAGCCCGGCAGCGCTGAACGGGTCAATGGCCGGCCAATCGAACATCGGGTAGACCATGGCGGTGAGGGTCAGCGCCAGCATGAGGCGAACACGGGCATTAGCCGCTTCCACCGAAAACACTGGCGCGGTCATCATCAGCGCAGCGATACGCGTCAGCGGCCAGAGGAAGGCGTAGAACTTGACGATCAGATCCGTGGCCAGCAGGGTCATCATGATGTGATCGTCATATTGGGGTGGGGGCGCAACAAGCAGGGCGGCTGATGCCGGCCCTTAGCTGAACATCACCGGGATGCGGTGAAAGATGGCGCGGAAATAGTCGCTCAGCATGGCGATCTGCCAGTTGCCGAAGATCACCATGGCGATGGCAATGCCGACCAGTTTCGGGATGAAGCTGAGCGTGGTCTCGTTGATCGAGGTGGCGGCCTGGATCACGCCGATGCCGACACCGATGGCCAGCATGACGCCGAGCAAGGGGGCAGACACCAGGATGGTCATCCAGAGCGCTTCACGGGTGAGATCGACAACAGCGGCGGAATCCATAAAAATCCTTTAAAAACAATAGGTTACGTTAATTTCAGGGCATCACGAAGCTGGCGGCGAGAGAGCCCATGGTGAGGCTCCAGCCATCGACCAGCACGAACAGCATGAGTTTGAACGGCATGGAAATCATCATCGGCGAGAGCATCATCATGCCCATCGACATCAGCACGCTGGCGACGATCAGATCGATCACGATGAACGGGATGTAGATCAGAAAGCCGATGGTGAAGGCGCTCTTGAGTTCGGAGGTGATGAAGGCCGGCACCAGGGTGGCGAAGGGCACCGAGGCGGCATCGGTGAGCGGCGCGGCACGCGAAATCTGCGCGAAGGTGGCCAGCTCTTCCTGACGCGTCTGGTTCAGCATGAAAGTACGGATCGGGCCTTCGGCGACTGCCAGTGCCTTGTCAAACGCCAGCTGATTGGCCATGTAGGGCACGATCGCCTGGTCATAAATGGTGGTGAGCACCGGCGACAGAATGAACAAGGTCAGAAACAAGGCCAGGCCGACCAGCACCTGGTTGGGCGGGGTCTGACCGGTGCCCAGTGCCTGACGCAGCAGCGACATGACGATGATGATGCGCACGAACGGGGTCATCATCAGCAGCAGTGATGGCAGCAGCGTGAGCAGCGTCATCAGCGCGACGATTTCCATCGACAGCGTGTAGCGCGTGCCCTGGCTGCCTTCGTTCACAGCGTTGAAAGCGGGGATGCCCTGGGCTTCGGCCAGTCCGGCCAGCAGCATCAGCGCGATGCCGGTCAGCAGACCGAACAGCGACGAGTCCCGGCAGAAGAGTTGTTTCATGCTGTCCTGCCTTGCGAGGCTTTGCCGCGCGCGGCCTGCGCCAGCATATTGCGCAAGCCACCAGCAGGCTTGGCGGGTTGTGGCTGTGTGGCAGCGATGGCCGCCAGTTCGCGCAGTTCTTCGGCGCTCCAGCTGGCCAGGGTTTCAACGCGGTCGGGTGACATGGCAATCAGCAGCTCGCGATCCTTGGCCTTGATCATCAGCAGACGCTGACGCGGGCCGAGGCTCATGCTCTCGTACACATCCAGTTGCGGCGCATGGCCGGAACGACCGCCGACACGACGGGCGCGACGCAGGAAATAGATGGTGGCGCCGAGCAGGGCCAGCACCAGCAGGAAGCTGGCGACGAAAGACAGCCAGTCCAGCATGCCGAGATTGGGAGCAGCTTGCATGGTCTCAGACGTTCTTCAGGCGTTCGGCGGCGGTCACCACGCGGGTGAGTCGGATGCCGTAACGATCATTCACCAGTACCACTTCGCCTTGTGCCACCACGGTGTTGTTCACCAGCAGATCGAGCGGCTCGCCGGCAATGCGATCCAGTTCCACCACGCTGCCTTGCGACAGACGCATCAGGTCATTGATCTTGAGTACCGCACGACCCACCTCGACCGAGATGGTGACCGGAATGTTCTGCAGCACATCGGCGCTGATCGGCTCGGCATGCACATGGGTCGGGGCGTCGGCGCTGTTGGCCTGGTCTTCAGTGGTGTCGGTGGTGGTCATGATCGCGGTCGTCCGGTCGGTTTGGGTTGGGTTGATCGAGTTTTGGTCGGATGTCAGTCGAGTTTCAATTCGACGGCTTTTTGCGCTTTGACGGCCACCATCGGGCCGGCCGAGCCGACTTCGACTTCAAAAATCGGTATCTCGTTGATGATGGCGCGCGCCAGTTCCGGCTTCTTGAAATACAGCACATCGCCTGGCTTCATGGCATTGAAACGACCGAGTGTGGTTTGTATCTCGGCCAGTTCCACCTGCATGGTCAGGCCGGCATCGCCGATGGCGGCGGTGAGGTCGTGCGTCCACTGGCGGTCGGATTCGTCATGTGCATCCACCGCCTGCACCCGGCTGCGCAGCAATTCGCGGATCGGCTTGAGCGAGGCATAGGGGTAGACCAGGTCGATGAAACCCTTGGCGTCACCACAGTCGGCTTCGAAGTGGTTCACGATCACCAGGTCGTTCTGATCGGCGATCTGGGCGAAGTTGGGGTTGATCTCGGTGCTGACGGTTTCGAATTCCAGTGCACACAGCGGTGCCCAGGCTTCCTTGAGCGAGCGAAAGAACACCGTCAGCAAAATGTTGATGATGCGGCTCTCGGTCATGGTGAACAGCCGGCCGGGCGGCAGATTGCTGACGCCTTTGCCCATGCCACCGAAGAAATGGTCGAGCGAGCTGAACACCACGTTCGGGTCGATCAGTACCAGCGAGGTGCCGCGCAGCGGTTGCATGCGAATGACATTGACCGACATCGGCGGCTGCTTGTCTTTCAGGTAATCGCCGAATTTTTTCAGTTGCACCCGGGTCGGGTTGATGCGCGGGCTGGTACGCAGCGACTCCAGCACGCCCAGACGGAACAGCCGGATGAAGCGCTCGTTGATCATGTCCAGCGAGGACACGTTCACACCCAGCGAGCTGTCCTCGTTGGTGAGGTCGTGCTTGCGAACCTTGGCGCCGAGGTTGAAACCGGTATCCACCGGCACGCTGCCGTCGGCGATGCCGGCGGTCAGCGCGGCAATTTCATCCTGGCTGAGAAGGTTGGTGGTGTCGCTCATGATCGGGCCGGGTTTCGGGTTCTGGTGGGGGAGTGGATGGTCAGTGAGGAAAGGGGCTGCGTCGCGGACTTACTGCACCACGAATTCGGTGAAGAACACTTCCTCGATACCACCGAAATTCTCCAGCCGTTCCAGCTCGGCATTGATGCGGTCACGCAGGCGCAGCGCCAGGTCGTTGCGGAAATCCGGCTTGGCCAGTTCGGCCTCGGTCACCTGACGCAGTACATCCAGCAGGCCGGAGCGCAGCGCGGCACGATGTTTTTCCACGTTCTTGAACACGCGTTCGTCATACATGGTCATCAGCGACAGGCTGACCTGCATCACCTTGCGCGAGCCAGACAGGTTGGTGACCAGGGCTTTCTTGTCATCCAGCTCCATGTAGCTTTTCTCGAAGCGGGTAGCAGCTTCCTCGGGGATGGCCTTTTTCTGCGGGCTGTCGTCCTTTCTGGCGTCCTTGGCTTTGACAGCCGGCTTGCCATGGGAGTCAGCCTTGCCATGCCCGCCTGACGCAGCGCCATGGCCGCCAGCGCCAGCATTTTCATGCGCATCCAGCAATTCATCCGCGCTGGGCGCTTTTTTCGAGAAAAAGCCGCTGGCAAACAGGGTGCCCACCACCGAGCCGATCAGCAGCACCGTGATGCCGACTGCCAGCAGGATGATTTTCACCATTGGGCTCTTTTTCTTTTCTTCGCCTTCGGCTTCGACTTCGGGTTGTTTTTGCTCTTCAGCCATGACAGTTCCTGAACCGTTATGTTGTGTTTATCCGGGGGCGGTACCGCCGACCTGACTCAGGTCTGGGGATGGTCGCCGTGCCTTCCTAGTTTGCTGCTGTTGCTGATTCCGAATGCAAATTTTTCTTGATTAAAAACAAGCGATTACGGTGTCACTTTTTTGACTTGATCAAGCTTTGCAGTGCTCACAACGGGGATATGAGCAAGGCCCGTGCCAACTATTCATTGGCACGGGCCTTTCGGGGTGGAGCGGGGCGGTACGTAGTGAATTACGCCCGGGGTTATTACGCCCGGGGTCGTTACGCCCGGGGTCGTTACGCT
>CAIPUP010000346.1 GCA_903868285.1 uncultured beta proteobacterium | reverse complement strand
TGCCCGATCTGGTCAGCGGCAATATCAATGCGGCGGTGCTGATGATTGCCGAACGCGCTGCCGATCTGGTGCGTGGTCGCACCCCGCTGCCGCCTTTGGCGCCGGCACCGGCACCGGCATCGGCAGTGTTAGCGCCGATGCCGGCGTAACAGCGCAACACCACGCCTATCAGCGTTGCAGCAAGGAGGAGACAGCCATGAACGCCCCAGTGAATGCCCCAGTGAATCCACCCAGTACCCCGCGCTTGAAATCCTATCGTCTGTCGGCCGATGCTGAAGGCGGTCTGGCCGGCACGGCCGCCGATCAACCGCGCGTTGATCAGCCCTTGCTGGAGCAACCGATGGTGGCCGGGGCGTTTTTGCGCAACGCCTGGTACATGGCGGGTTGGGCTGCCGACTTCAGCACCGGCCGGCTGGTTCATCGCACCATGCTGGGCGAGCCGCTGGTGATCTATCGCCTGGGCGACGGCAAGCTGGCGGCGCTGGAGGATCGTTGCGCGCATCGCTTTGCGCCGCTCAGCATGGGTCAGCTGATCGATGGCTGCAGGCTGCAGTGTCCGTATCACGGCCTGGAATTCGATGCCGCCGGGCAATGTGTCAACAATCCGCATGGCTCACGCAAGATTCCGGAGAAGGCGCGTGTACGCAGCTATGCGGCAAGAGAAAAGCACAACATCGTCTGGGTCTGGATGGGTAGCGCCGAGGCCGACGAAACGGCCATTCCGGATTTTTCATTGCTCGACAATCCGCCGGCACTGCACACCACCAAGCTCGACTACATCCGCATCCAGTCCAACTATCAGCTGATCCTGGATAACCTGCTCGATCTCAGCCACACCACCTATTTGCATGAAGGCATCCTGGGCAATCAGGACACCGTGGTGTCAGACATCCGGGTCGAACAAGAGGGCAACGAGGTGCTGGTGATACGCGAGGCCACCAATGCCACGCCGCCGGGCATGTTCGCGCAGTTCTGGCCCGACCATCCGCCGCTGGTGGACAAGTTCACCCGCATGCGCTGGATGCCACCCAGCACCATGCGCCTGATGACTGGCATCACCGGCATCGGCCAGCCGTGCGAGCAGGGCAGTGGCTATCACGCCATTCATCTGCTCACGCCCGAGAACGCGCACAGCACGCACTACTTTTTCACCGCCATCCGCTTTGGCGTACGCACCGAGGATGAGGCTTTCAATCGCAGCATGCAGACCAAGGTGGCTGCGATGCGGCGCTTTGCCTTCGAGGATCAGGATGCGCCGGTGATCGAGGCGCAGCAGCGCAACCTCAACAGCGCCAATCGTGTGCTGCAACCGGTGTTGCTGGAATGCGATGCCGGCCCGGCGCGTTATCAGCGTGTGCTGCGACAGCTGATCAAGGCCGAGTCCGGCGGCTGAGAACGCTTCCGCCGCTCATTCCATCTTGATGCCGGCGCTGATGAAGATCTCGGCGTTGCTCTTGATCTCGCGTTTCACGAAGCTGTCGAATTCGGCCACCGAGCTGTTGATCGGATCAGCGCCGAGGTTGGCGATCTTGGCTTTGACATCTGGCACGGCCATGGCGCGCTGCACCTCGGCATGGATGCGCTCGGTCACCGCCGGGCGCATGCGTGCCGGACCGAAGGCGCCGATCCAGAACACATAGTCGGCGCCCGGTACACCCGCTTCGGTCAGGGTCGGGACATCCGGCATGAACGCCGAGCGCGTTGGGGTACTCACCGCCAGGGCGTTCACCCGTCCGTCCTTGGCCAGCTTGAGGGTGTTGAGTACCGGGCCGGGAAACATGTCGAGGCGATCGGCCATGACTTCGGTCATGGCCTCGGGCGTGCCGCGAAACGGAATCTGCGTCATCTTGATCTTGGCTGCCAGCGCGAACTTTTCCATGAACAGATGGCCGGAGGTGCCGGGGCCATTGGTGCCGTAGTTCAGCTTGCCGGGATTGGCGCGACCGTACTGCACCAGCTCGGCGATGCTTTTGTAGCGGGTACGGGTTGCCACGGCAAAGGGCTGGGTGATCAGTCCGGCGACCGAGGTGAAGTCGTCGGCCACGCTGTAGTTGAGATTCTTGAAGGCTGCAGCCACCACCACATGCGAGGTGGAATTCACCAGCAGCGTATGTCCGTCCGGCTCGGCCTTGGCCACCAGGGCCGAGCCAATGGTGGTGCCGCCACCGGCGCGGTTCTCCACCACCACCGGCTGTCCGATCTGCCGCGACACTTGCTCGAACACCGCCCGCGACACGACGTCGGTGGCACTGCCTGGCGTGAACGGCACCACGATGCGCACGGCACGTGGCTGCGGCCAGTCCTGGGCCCAGCCGGGTGTGGCCGGCAACAGCAGCGACAGGCCAGAAACCAGTGCCAGTGCTGTCGGTGCGATCAGTGCCATCGGTGCCTGTTTGACGCGGTCGGAACAACGCATGCGGATTACCTCCTCAGGTAGATACAGGTAGCTACAGAAAAAACCTTTTAAATCA
>CAIPUP010000345.1 GCA_903868285.1 uncultured beta proteobacterium | reverse complement strand
GCCGTGATGCAGCGGCATGGTGAGCTGGGCACGCTGCTCCACCAGCGGCTGGTTGGCCGGGGTCAGGGTCTTGAACTCCGACAGATCAGCGCCGGCGCAAAAGCCGCGGCCGGCACCGCTGAGCAGGATGCAGCCCACGCCGTCATCGGCATCGGCCTCGGCCAGTGCCTGCACCAGCGCCTGGGTGAGGGCGAAGTTCAGGGCGTTGCGCTTGTCCGGGCGATTGAGGGTCAGGCGGCGTACCCGGCCGGTTTGCACGACCAGCAGGGGAGCTTCATTGGCGGCCTGCTCATGCATGGCATCTCCCGTTATGGTGGTTATGGTGGTCGCGATGGTCATGGTGGTCATGGGTCATAGCGCCGCCAATCGCTGGCGTGCGGTCTCGCATTCGGCCATCAGCTGTTGCACCAGCGCGCCGGCCGGCACCAGGCTGTCGATCAGACCGACGCTTTGTCCGGCTTCGAGCTTGCCCCAGTCGGCATTGCCCTCCAGCGCCGCTTCTTTCAGGCTGCGACTGGCCCACAGCGCGGCCAGGGTTTCGGTGTCCTCGCCACGTTGTTCGGCGGCATCGACGGCGGCGGTGAACTGATTGCGCACACAGCGCACTGGCAGTTTGCCGCGACCGACCAGGGTGGTGTCGGCGATGCCGGCGGCCAGCAGGGCCTGCTTGTAAGCCGCATGCACGCTGGCCTCGGGCGTGAGCAAAAAGCGCGTGCCCAGTTGCACCGCATCGGCGCCCAGGGCCAGCATGGCGGCGATGCCGGCGCCATCGGCCACGCCGCCACCGGCGATCACCGGCAGGCGCACCGCGCGCAGCACCGCGCGCACCACCACCATGGCGCTGACTTCATCCGGTGCCGGATGGCCACCGGCCTCGCCGCCGATGGCAATCACCGCATCGACGCCGGCATCCTCGGCCTTGCGTGCATGCAGTGCCGAGGCCACCACATGCAGCCACTTCACTCCCTGTGACTGAAAGCGCGCCAGATGGCCCTTGGTGCCGCCCTGCGAGGCGATGAGGATCGGCACCTGCTCGGCCTCGACCACATCCAGCAACTCGGCAGCACGCTTGTTGTACAGCGGCACATTGACCGCGAACGGCGCGTTGCTGCGACCGGCCGCAGCGGTGCGCTGGCGCAGCTCGCGGATGGCCGCACGCAGCGCCTCCGGATACATCGGTCCGGCGGCGATCACCCCCAGCGCACCGGCGGCCGAGACTGCTGCCGGCAGCGCGGCCGAGGAGGAAGCCCAGGACATGCCAGCCTGCAGCAGCGGATGGTCCAGGCCCAGCAATCGGGTGAGTCGGGTTTGCATGAGGGTGGTGGCGGGGGTGGTGGCGGGCGTGTGGTGGGGGCGTGGTGGGTCGGGGAGCGTGTGTTCGTGTGTTCGTGTATTCGCGTGTCGAACAGCGAAAGGCAGCGGGGAAAGTCGCTTGCAAACGCCGCTGCAAAAGATGGCTGGATTATCGCCCAGCCGCCATGCGATCATGCCCCGGCGCAGCATTCCGGTTGCGCCATCCTGAGGAGGTTGTTCATGATTTCATTGGCTTTTTTGCCTAAAACCACCGCTTTTGCCGGATTTGGACGGATTTTCACGCCCCGGGATACTGGACAGCGCTGCGGCGCCGGTCTGTGGATGGCCTGGGTGCTGGCTGCGCTGCTGCCGGCACTAGCTTCGACGCCCGCCCAGTCGCAAGCCCAGTCGCAAGCCTGGCCCAGCCGCACTGTGCGCCTGATCGTGCCGTTTCCGCCTGGTGGCTCGGCTGATTTGCTGGGGCGGGCGGTGGCGCAGAAAATGACCGAGAACCTCGGTCAAAGCGTGGTGGTGGAGAACCGTCCCGGCGTGGACACCATCGTTGGCATGGAGGCGATTGCTCGTGCCGCGCCGGATGGCTACACCCTGGGCTATGTCATCGGCTCGGCGCTGACCATGAATCCCACCCTCTACAGCAAGCTGCCTTATGACGCGCAAAAGGATTTCACGCCCGTCAGCATGCTGGCCAGTGTGCCCCTGGCTATCGTGGTGCATCCCGGTCTGCCGGTGAACAATGCCCAGGAACTGGGCGCCTACGTCAAGGCCAACCCCGACAAGGTGTTCTACGGCTCGGGCAATATCATTTCCAAGATCGCCATCGAGCAGTTCCTGCGTGTCAGTGGCGGGCGCATGACCGAGATCGCCTACAAGGGCAGTTCCCCCACCATCCAGGACCTGCTGCGCGGCGAATTGCAGTTGTCGGTCGAGCCTATCGTCGGCATCCTGAGCCATGTCAGGGCCGGCAAGATGCGTGCGATCGCCGTCACCAACCTGCAGCGCAGCAACGCCGTGCCGGAAATCCCCACCCTGGCCGAGTCGGGTTTCCCGGGGTTCGATGTCGCCAACTGGCACGGCATGGTCGTGCCCTCGGCCACGCCGCGCGAGATCGTTGCCCGGGTGGTGACCGAGGTTACGCGTGCCGCTCGCGCTACGGAAGTGGCGGCGCGCATGGCACCGCTGTCGATCGATCTTATTGTCAGCCGACCGGAGGAGATGCAGGCCCGTGTCAATGCCGAGCGCGAACGCTATGCGCGCGACATCCGGGCGCTGGGGATCAAGCTCGACTGAGCTGCTGCGGTACTGGGGGGCAAAACGAACATTCAGCTAACAGGAGCGGTTATGTCGCAAGCTGGACTGGTGCAGGATGCACAGTCGTCCTCCTCCGACACCCATGACGCCGGGTCGATGTCCCAGACGCCGACGCATGACCATCACAACGCCGGCCTGCTGGCCTTGATTCCGCCGGCATCGCGACGGCTGGTCGAGATCGGCTGCAGCACCGGCGCCATGGCGCGCGAATGGCGACGACTGCATCCCGACTGCGATTGGTTCGGGGTGGACGTCGACCCGGTACGCGCCGCGCTGGCGCGTCAACATTGCCAGCAGGTGGCGGTGATGGATATCGAACAGGCCGATGATGCCTTTTTCGCCCAGCATGCCGGGCGCGATTGCTGGGTGTTCGGCGATGTGCTGGAACATCTGCGCGATCCGTGGCGACTGCTGCGTCGCATCCGGGCCGGCATGTCCGG
>CAIPUP010000344.1 GCA_903868285.1 uncultured beta proteobacterium | reverse complement strand
GTGAGGCCCACTGACCGTAAATTTTTAGCATGCTGATCTCCTCCGGGGTGGTTGGCGGGGTGCCGTGTGGTGCTGTAAAAAATCTTCTAAGTTATTGATTTTTCTATATTTTTCCAGATAGCCATAGTGGCGGCCGACTGGTTCATGGTGTAGAAGTGCAGGCCCGGCGCACCGGCTGCCAGCAGTCGTTCGCACAGCCGGCTGACTACATCCAGGCCAAGTGCGCGAATGGAGGCGCTGTCGTCGCCATAGCTTTGCATCTTCAGTCGCAACCAGCGCGGAATCTCGGCACCGCAGGCATCGGAGAAGCGCGCTAGCTGCGAGAAGTTACCGATGGGCATGATGCCCGGCACGACCGGGATGCTGATCTGCATCGCTTCGCAGGCATCGATGAAGCGAAAGTAAGCATCGGCGTTGTAGAAGTACTGCGTGATGGCGGAATTGGCACCGGCTTCGACCTTGCGCCGGAAGGCCTGCAGATCGTCCTCGGCGCTGCGCGCCTGGGGATGGAATTCCGGATAGGCCGCAACCTCGATATGAAAGTGATCGCCGCTGGTCTGGCGTATGAATTGCACCAGCTCCGAGGCATAGCGCAGCTCGCCGGCCGAAGCCATGCCCGAGGGCAGGTCGCCACGCAGTGCCACCAGATGGCGGATGCCGCGTGCGCGATAAAGCTCGAGCGTGGCAGCCAGTTCGGCGCGGCTGGAGCCGATACAGGACAGGTGCGGCGCGGCATCGAAACCGGCGTCGAGGATGTCCATCACTGTTTGCAGGGTGCGCTCGCGGGTCGAGCCGCCGGCGCCATAGGTACAGGAGAAAAATCGCGGCTTGAGAGCAGCCAGCGCATGCCAGGTGCTGCGCAATTTTTCCTGTCCCTCGTCGGTCTTGGGCGGGAAGAACTCAAAGCTGAACTGCCGGGAATGCTTCTTTTGGGATTCCACGTTGCACGGCTCGCTTGAATAGTGGCAGGTACTTGATGCGGTACATAGAGAAGAGCCGGGGATGTTGTCATCCCCGGCCCGGGCTGCGGTGTCATGGCGCTGTCATTCAAGCGCCATGAGGTTTTCGACGGCTTAGTAGCGGTAATGATCCGGCTTGTACGGGCCGGACTTGGCTACGCCGATATAGCGTGCCTGGGTGTCGCTCAGCTCGGTCAGTTGGGCATTGAGCTTCTTGAGTTGCAGACGCGCCACTTTCTCGTCCAGATGCTTGGGCAGCACATAAACACCGATGGGGTACTTGGCGGTGTTGGTGAACAGCTCGATCTGGGCGATGGTCTGGTTGGCGAAGGACGAGCTCATCACGTAGGACGGATGGCCGGTGCCGCAACCCAGGTTCACCAGACGACCCTCGGCCAGCATGATGATGCGCTTGCCGTCGGGGAAGATGATGTGATCGACCTGCGGCTTGATGTTTTCCCAGGTGTATTGCTTGAGCGCAGCGATATCGATTTCGTTGTCGAAGTGGCCGATATTGCAGACGATCGCCTGGTCCTTCATGGCCTTCATGTGCTCATGCGTGATGACATGGAAGTTGCCGGTGGCAGTGACAAAAATGTCGGCCTTGTCGGCGGC
>CAIPUP010000343.1 GCA_903868285.1 uncultured beta proteobacterium | reverse complement strand
GCATCAGTGACGACATAGGCTTCGAAATACAGCACCCGCTCGATGTCGCGCAGGGTCATGTCCAGCACCAAGCCTAAACGCGATGGCAGGGACTTCAGAAACCAGATATGCGCCACCGGGCTGGCCAATTCGATATGGCCCATACGCTCACGGCGCACTTTCGCCAAAGTAACCTCGACGCCGCATTTCTCACAAATGACACCGCGGTGCTTCAGTCGCTTGTACTTTCCGCACAGACACTCATAGTCCTTGATGGGCCCGAAAATCTTGGCACAGAATAATCCGTCCCGCTCCGGCTTAAAGGTCCGATAGTTGATGGTCTCCGGCTTCTTGACTTCACCATACGACCAGGATCGAATCTTCTCTGGCGAGGCGATACCGATCTTGATGGCGTCGAACTCTTCTTCCTGAGTGACCTGCTTGAACAAATCGAGCAGTGCTTTCATGAATAGCTCCGGTAATTCATCGTTTTCTGTCTAAATCAGCGTCCTGCGACGCCCACCTGCATTACATCCAACCGTGACCAGTGGTCAATGTCGCTCCAGATCAATATCGATGGCGAGCGAGCGTATTTCCTTGACCAATACATTGAAGGATTCCGGCATGCCGGCATCGATCTTGTGGTCACCCTTGACGATGTTTTCGTACACCTTGGTACGACCAGTGATGTCATCGGACTTCACGGTGAGCATTTCTTGCAGCGTGTACGAGGCGCCATAGGCTTCCAACGCCCAAACCTCCATCTCGCCGAAACGCTGACCACCAAACTGGGCCTTGCCACCGAGCGGCTGCTGCGTCACCAAGCTGTACGGACCAGTGGACCGAGCATGCATCTTGTCGTCAACCAGATGGTGCAACTTCAGCACATGCATGTAACCCACGGTAACCGGACGGTCGAACGCATCCCCGGTGCGACCATCGTACAAATGGACTTGTGTCTTCGAGGCCGTCAATTGCAACTTGCGCGCCACCGCGTCGGGATAGGCGATATCCAGCATGGACTGGATTTCCTCTTCAGCCGCTCCGTCAAAAACCGGGGTTGCAAAAGGAACACCACCACAAAGGTTCTCGGACATATCGAGAATTTCAGCATCAGAAAGCTGCGAGAGATCCTCGCCCTTACCGCTGGCGTTGTAGACACTGTCAAGCAATTTGCGCAGCTCAGCAGCCTTGGCATTGGCCTTGAGCATGTCACCGATGCGTCGGCCAATACCCTTAGCAGCCCAACCAAGGTGGGTTTCCAGAATCTGCCCGACGTTCATCCGTGAGGGCACACCCAATGGATTCAGCACTACATCGACTGGTGTACCGTCAGCCATGTAAGGCATGTCCTCCACCGGCACGATCTTGGAGATCACGCCCTTGTTACCATGCCGTCCCGCCATCTTGTCGCCAGGCTGCAAGCGACGCTTGACGGCGACATAGGCCTTGACCATTTTCTGTACACCAGGCGGCAATTCGTCGCCTTGGGTCAGCTTGCGCTTCTTCAGTTCAAACGCCTTGTCGAATTCGTCGCGCATACGCGCCAGGCTGTCTTTCAGCGCTTCGAGCTGGGCCTGCGCTTCTTCGTCACCAAGACTGATGTCGAACCACTGGTAACGCTCCACATCATCCAGGTAAGCCTTCGTGATGCGAGTACCTTTGGCCAGCTTCTTGGGCCCCTTCTGCGCTGTTTTCCCAGTCAGCAAACGCTCGATACGACCGAAGGCATCGCCTTCAACAATACGTAACTGATCGGCCAAATCTTTCTTGTAGCGCTTGAGTTCTTCATCGATGATTTGTTGCGCGCGCTTGTCGCGCTCGATGCCTTCACGGGTGAAGACCTGCACATCGATGACAGTGCCGGAAATGCCAGAAGGCACGCGCAGCGAGGTGTCCTTCACATCGGAGGCCTTTTCGCCAAAAATAGCGCGCAGCAGCTTCTCTTCCGGCGTGAGTTGCGTCTCGCCCTTGGGGGTAACCTTACCCACCAGAACGTCACCTGCTTCGACCTCGGCACCGATGTAGACAATGCCTGACTCATCAAGGCGCGACAGCTGCCCTTCGGACAGATTGGAGATATCGCGGGTGATTTCTTCCGGTCCCAGCTTGGTGTCACGCGCAACCACGGTTAATTCCTCGATATGGATCGAGGTATAGCGGTCCTCGGCAACCACACGCTCCGAAATCAGGATTGAATCCTCGAAGTTGTAGCCGTTCCAAGGCATGAAGGCCACCATCATGTTCTGGCCCAGGGCGAGTTCGCCCTTGTCCGTCGATGCGCCATCGGCCACCACATCGCCGCGCGCCAGCTGCTCGCCTACTTTCACCAACGGCCGCTGGTTGATATTGGTGTTCTGGTTTGAACGCGTGTATTTGGTGAGGTTGTAAATATCGACGCCAACATCACCTGGCACCGTCTCATCATCATTGACGCGAATAACCACCCGGCTTGCATCGACATAGTCGACGCGACCGCCGCGCAAGGCCTGCACCGCCGTACCGGAATCCACGGCCACAGTACGCTCGATACCAGTGCCTACCAATGCTTTTTCAGGACGCAGGCAAGGAACTGCCTGACGCTGCATGTTCGAGCCCATCAGAGCACGGTTGGCATCATCATGCTCAAGAAACGGAATCAGCGAGGCAGCCACCGACACGATCTGCGCCGGCGCGATGTCCATGTACTCGACCTTATCCGGCGTCGACAGGGAAAACTCGTTACGGTTGCGGCAGGAAACCAGGGTGTCCTGCAGGTTGCCATTGCGATCAAGAGCAGCATTCGCCTGAGCAATGACGAAGTTGCCTTCTTCAATCGCTGACAAGAAATCTATATGGCTGGTGACCTTGCCATCGACCACCTTGCGATACGGTGTCTCGAGGAAGCCGTATTCATTGGTGCGGGCATAAAGCGCGAGCGAGTTGATCAGGCCGATGTTCGGACCTTCGGGCGTTTCAATGGGGCAGACCCGGCCGTAGTGGGTCGGATGCACGTCACGCACTTCAAAACCAGCACGCTCGCGAGTCAGGCCGCCCGGTCCAAGCGCTGACACGCGGCGTTTGTGGGTGATCTCCGAGAGCGGGTTGGTCTGATCCATAAACTGTGAAAGTTGACTGGACCCAAAGAATTCCTTGATCGCTGCTGAAATCGGTTTGGCATTAATCAAGTCATGCGGCATCAGGTTGTCGGATTCAGCCTGTGACAGGCGTTCGCGCACCGCCCGCTCCACGCGCACCAGACCGGCGCGGAACTGGTTTTCGGCCAATTCGCCTACCGAGCGAACGCGGCGATTACCGAGGTGATCGATATCGTCCACATCACCACGGCCATTGCGCAGCTCCACCAGAATGCCAACGACCGCGAGTATGTCCTCGTTGGACAGCACATTGCTACCCAGCGCACCTTGCGGACCAACCTTGGCGTAAAAGTTATGTAGCCATTGCGGAGACTTTTCGACGGTTTTTTCCGGATAGGCGCGACGGTTGAACTTCATCCGGCCCACGGACGACAGGTCGTAGCGCTCTTCGGCATAAAAGAGGCCATTGAACAACGACTCCACTGCGTCTTCGGTTGGCGGCTCGCCAGGACGCATCATGCGGTAGATCGCTACACGCGCCGCCAGCTGGTCCACAGTTTCGTCAATGCGCAGGGTCTGCGAAATGTAGCTACCCTGGTCGAGATCGTTGGTGTAGATGGTACGAAACGCATCCACCTT
>CAIPUP010000342.1 GCA_903868285.1 uncultured beta proteobacterium | reverse complement strand
GACCGGTCATAGCACCAATCTCAAGGCGGCAGATATCCGCGCGAAACTCGGGCATCCCATCATTGACGCCGACGGCCACATGATCGAGGTCATTCCCATCTTTCTTGAGTACCTGAAGATGGTTGGCGGTCCCAGCGCTGTGGATGACTACAAGGCGTGGGAACAGGCCCGGGGTAGCGCTTGGTACACGTCCACGCTGTATCAGCGGTTGAAGCGAAGACTGGAGCGGATTCCATTCTGGATGGTTCCGTCGAGGAATACGGCCGACCGCGCAGCCTGCATGCTACCTAGGTTGATGCGTTCGCGGCTCGACGATCTGGGGATCGACATGGCGATTCTCTACCCGACCGTGGGCCTGCTCGGCATGTTCATGACGTCCGACGACCTCCGACGGTCAGTCGTGCGCGCGATGAACATGATGAACGCGGATGTGTACGGACCCTACGCGGACAGGTTGACGCCTGTCGCCCTGATCCCTACCTTCACGCCCGAGGAGGCGCTCACCGAACTCGACTTTGTCGTCAAGGAATTGCGCATGAAGGCCGTGGTGATCCACGGCGGCGTGACCCGGATGCTTCCGCCAGAAGACCAGGTCAGTCGATTCAAGACCAACATCTATCTTGACTACCTGGCGATGGACAGTCTGTTTGACTATGACCCGCTATGGCAGAAATGCCAGGACCTGGGCGTGGCCGTGACCACGCATACGGGCTGCCAAAGCATGCCGAACCGCCTCTCACCAACCAGTTTCGTATTCAATCATCTGGGGCACTTCGCACAACAACACGAAGGCCAGTGCAAGGCGTTCGTGCTGGGTGGTGTTACCAAACGGTTTCCCAAGCTGAACATCGCCTTCATGGAGGGGGGAGTGGGTTGGGCATCGGCACTCTACAACCAGATGTTCGAGCACTGGGAGAAGCGTAATGCAGAGGCATTGCACACCAACCTGAACCCAGCTCTTCTGGATATCCAAACGCTCAGAGCGCTGATATCAACCCATGGGGATGACATGCACCGGGCGAAGCTCGAGGATATTGTCGGCGGCAAGGCCGACTTCTGGCGCGATCGCTGGCAAGAGACTGCGCAAGACATCGACGAGTACGCCCGCAGCGGAATCAAGTCCAAGCGTGACATCTACGAGCGCTTCGTTCCCAACTTCTTCTTTGGCTGCGAAGCAGACGACCGGATGGTGCCGATTGCCTTCGACCAGCGCATCAATCGTCAGCGCGCCAAGCTCAAGGCGATGTTCTCGTCAGATATTGGCCACTGGGACGTGATCGATGCAGAGGGCGTCGTTCCGGAAGCGTACGAATTCCTGGAGCGTGGGCTGATCAATCCGGAAGACTTCCGCAGCTTCATGTTTGACAACGCCGTCCTGCTTCACGGCGGAATGAATCAAGACTTCTTCAGGGGGACACCAATCGAGGCTGAGGCCCGCAGGCGATTGGAACAGCAGCAAAGGATGGATCGGGAAGTAGTTGGGAACTGAGACGTGGAGACATCTTTTTTTTTTAATCTAAGGAGCGAATGATGAGCAAATTTGGTGATCGACGCAAGGCACTAGGCCTGATGGGTTCGCTTGGCGTCTGCAGCGTTCTGGGTGGATCTGTCATCGGGATGCGCAGTGCCTATGCGCAAGCCCGGAAACATCGGATAACGGCTTCGACGCGCCCGGTGCCTGAGTCATATATCCTGGCATCCGGCGGGTGGGCCAAGGCATTGCCCGCGGGCGTTGGAATCGAAACCACGACGGTTGCGTCCGGTGCGCAGATCATGGCCGCACTGGCCAGCGGTAGCGCTGACATTTCGAATGTCGGCTCCACCCCGATGCTCACTGGCATCTGCAACGGGCTGGACGTGTCGGTGGTCTACGTCCATTCCACCACCTTGACCTCAGAAGGCTTGGTTGTGCGCAATGATTCTGGCATCAACTCAGTTGCAGACCTCCGCGGCAAGATGGTGGGCGTGACATTCAATACATCCACACACTTCGCGCTGCTGGCGGCGCTCAGCGTCAGCGGCGTTCCGGTAGGTGAAGTCAAACTGATCAATGCAAGAGCGGACACTCTTCCGGCCCTTTGGCAGCGCGGTGAGATCGCCGCGAGCTACACCTGGTCCCCCATAGTCAACCAGTTGGAAAAGGACAACGGAAAGCGGATCTTCCAGTCCGGGGACTTGGTGAAGCATGGCATCCTTGCATTCGATGCGATCTGCGTGCGCAATGACTACAAGAAGAACAATCCAGACCTGGTGATGGCGCACCTCACCGAATACGTGCGTGTAAGCAGACTCTTTCAGCAAGGGCACCCCGACCTCGCGCCAACATTGTCGAAGTTCACCCAAGTGCCAGAGAATGACGTGCGCGAGTTCATCAAGAACTTTGCGACCCTGACACCCCAGCAAGTCGTCAGCAAGGAGTGGATGGGCCGTCCTGGAGAAACAGATGCAGGCATCTACAAGTCCCTGGCCTTCCAGGCCAACTTCATGAAGCAGATAGGCCAGGTTCAGAGCGTCCCGGCATCCTTCACCCCGTATGTGGATTCAAGCTTCGCGGTGCGGTTGGCCGCATAGCATACGTCAATGGAGTCGCGATGAGTCTCGTTGCATTTGACCTGTCTGGGCCATCGCGGCTCGAGAATATGGAGCTGGTGGTTGACGGCGCATCGAAAGTGTTCGGTGCAGGTGAAAGCGCCGTCACCGCGTTGACGCCGATCAGTCTGGCCATCGGGGCCGGCGAGTTTCTTTCCATAGTCGGGCCATCCGGCTGTGGCAAAAGCACGCTGCTCAATCTGATTGCAGGCTTCGAGACCCCATCCAGTGGCGAAATCCGACTGGACGGCAAGACAGTCACCCGTCCCGGCGCGGAGCGCGGAGTTGTTTTCCAGCAAGGATCGCTTTTCCCCTGGATGACCGTACTGGACAACGTGTCGTTCGGGCCGATCTCGCGGGGTGTGCCGAAAGCTGAGGCCCGTGAAAAGGCGATGCAGTTCATTGACCTGGTGCACCTTTCGGCCTTCGCATCTCGCTATCCCTACGAGTTGTCAGGAGGCATGCAGCAGCGTGTGGGCATTGCCAGGGCACTCGCCAACGAGCCTCGGATGCTCCTGATGGACGAACCCTTTGCGTCGCTTGATCAACAGACGCGGGAAATCCTCCAGTTCGAGATCAAGCGCATCTGGCAGCGCACCAAGACAACCATCTTCTGGATCACGCACAGCATTGATGAAGCACTGTTCCTGTCCACGCATGTGGCCGTGATGTCCGCACGTCCCGGCCGCATCAAGAAGGCATTCGCCAGCGAGTTCTTCGCGTCGGATGACCCGATGGTGGGATCGACCCAGGCCTTTACAGAGGCGAAGCGCGAGGTCACCATGGTGCTCCATGAGGAATCGATGAAATCCAGCAAACAGGAGGAGCAGCGATGAGCGCGGTCCCCAGCGTCAAGCAGAGTGCCGACGGGCAGTCTGCCAAGGTAAATCGACGTGACACAGTGATCCAGTTGCGCAGCAAGCTGATGTCTGGACGTCACGTTTCATTCTTGTCCTTCCTCGTGATGTTTGCGATCTGGGTAGTGGCCACAACGCCGCTCCTGGGCGCGCCGATGGTATCGCCAGTGTTCTTGCCATCGCCCCAATCGGTCGTGATGACATTCTTGAAACTGGCTCAGGAAGGCTACCAGGGAAAGTCGCTGCTGTACCACTATGGCGCCAGCATGTTCAGATTTTTTTCCTCGTTCATTGGCTGCGTCTTGCTGGGTGTTCCGATCGGATTGATGATGGGGATGTTCCGTATCGTCCGGGCGGCGCTTGATCCACCGATCGAATTCACGCGGCCCATACCCAAGCTCGCCCTGCTTCCGCTGTTCGTAGTGTGGTTCGGAATCGGCGAATTCTCCAAGATCTTCATGATCAGCTTCACGCTCTTCCCGATCATTTCAATCAGCGCGATGGAGGCGGTGAAGTCCGTCAGCCTCAGGAAAATCCAGGCGGCCAAGTCGCTCGGAGCAAGCGACGCGACGATCTTCTGGCGAATTCTCCTGCCAGGGAGTCTCCCAGGCATTTTCACCGGGCTTCGCGTCTCGGTGGGTCTCGGTGTCTCGATGCTGGTGGGCGCCGAAATGGTGGCAACCAGTTCAGGCGTGGCGTTCATGGCGCTGTCGGCGTCAGATTTCCTGCAAACCAATATCGTGCTTGTGGGGGTCACGATTCTGGCGGTAACCGGATACCTGCTTGACCTGCTCGTGAGGGTCATTGAGAAAGTTGTTGTGCACTGGAGCGGTCGTGAATAAAACGATCAGCAGCGACGAGTTCAAGACCGGAATGCGCCAACTGGCGGGTGCAGTTTCAATCATTACCACCGCGCACGAGGGTGGGCGCCATGGCATGACTGCGACCGCCATCAATTCGATGACGGCAGACCCCCCGACATTGATCGTGTGTGTCAACAAGTCGGCGTCTGTCCACTTTCCCATCACGAGGAGTCGACGGTTCTGTGTGAATGTGCTGGATGAATCAGACGTGGCGCTTGCCCGGCAGTTCTCAAGCAGCAGGGAGGAGGTTCGTGCCAGCAGATTTCAGGATGGCGAATGGACCAAGCTTGTCACTGGCTCCCCTGTGCTCGCCACAAGCCGGGTCAGCTTCGACTGCGCGTTGATCGACTCCATGGAGTCCGGTACCCACACAGCATTCATCGGCGTTGTGCAGGCGATCAAAGTCGGCAATACCGGAAGCGCGTTGATTTATCTGGACGGCCATTTCGGTGGCTACAGTGCCAGCCAATCCGAATTGGCCCAGGTGGTTGAGCAGGCGCCGATGCGGGCGGAGCAGACGACCTGAATGCTTCAAGGTGCTGCCGTTTTCTTTTTCGCGAACGACGAGGGCTACTTCAATGACCACAAAAGCTGTCCCGGACGCAGTCCGGCAAGAGCCGACAAGCAAGCCTCTCTCTGCACATCGATTGTTCATCGATGGCAACTGGGTCGATGCACTCTCAGGGGCCAGCATCGACATCGTCAATCCCTCGACAGGACAGATCTTTGCCAGCGTTGCTGCTGCCGGACCCGAGGATGTGGATCTGGCTGTCGGCGCCGCTCGCCGGGCATTTCATTCCGGCCCCTGGTCGAGGATGAAGTCGGCCGACCGAGCGTTGCTGCTCACCCGTCTGGCAGATGCGATCGAGGCCCATGCGGATGAAATTGCGGTGATTGAAAGCACGGATGGTGGGAATCCGATCACGTCGGTCCGTGCCATGGACATCCCGGCGGCGCTCATGGGCTTGCGCTACCAGGCGGGCTGGGCGACGAAGCTCGCCGGAGAGACGCCGCTGGCCTCGGAGGGAGTCTCGGGGTTCGCTTACACGCTGCGCCAGCCGATCGGCGTGGCGGGTCTGATTACTCCCTGGAATGCACCGTTTCTGATGGCGGTGAACAAGTTGGGGGCTGCTCTGGCTGCCGGGTGTACCTGTGTGCTCAAACCGTCGGAGCTGGCGCCGATGTCAGCACTGCGTCTCGGGCAACTCATACAGGAGGTCGGCTTTCCGCCGGGCGTTGTCAACATCGTCTGCGGCATTGGCGACAAGGCCGGAAGTGCGCTCGTAGCGCATCCGGGCGTCAACAAGATTTCATTCACTGGCTCGGAGCGGGTGGGCAAGTCCATACTCCAGAGCGCAGCAGGCGACATCAAGAGGGTCACGCTCGAACTTGGCGGGAAGTCACCGATCGTCGTTTTCCCGGATGCCGACATTGAGAGGGCCGCCCTGTCGATTGCCAACGAATTGATCTTCAAGACGGGGCAGTTCTGCGCGGCCGGCACTCGCCTCTTTGTCCACTCTGACATCTTCTCCCGATTGGTCGAGCTGATCGCGCAGCGCATGACCCACCTGCGGATCGGCCCTGGACCATCCCCTGACACTGAAATGGGTCCGTTGATCTCGGAAAAGCAGTTGGCGCGGGTACTGGGTCTGATAGACGCGGGCCGCGCAGACGGGGCCACGGTCGTCTGCGGTGGCAACCGCCTTGCCGGGGATGGGCACTTCGTGGATCCGACGCTGCTCATCCATACGCGGCCGGACATGTCCGTAGACAGGGAGGAGGTCTTCGGCCCGGTTCTGTGCGCTGTTCCGTTCTCGGCAGATAGCACACTCGATCAGGTGGCCGGCAAAGCCAACGATACCCGTTATGGGCTCGCTGCAAAGATCTGGACAAGCAACTTGTCGACTGCCCACCAGATGGCTCGAAAGATTCAAGCTGGCTCAATCGTCGTCAATGGCGGCGGAGGTGAAGGCCCATTGCCTTTCGGTGGCTTCAAGCAGTCGGGCCTGGGACGGGAGAACGGCCGAGAAGGCGTTTTGTCCTATACCGAGATCAAAGCGGTTTCGATGGGGTTGTGATGGAGCGAACTTGTCATGCCGCTTGCACCGGGTCGATGACGCCCCCAATGGATCGGAGTTAACGATGTCGTATTACGAGAAGCATGTCTTTTTCTGCACCAACCAGCGCGACGGGACGCGCAAGTGCTGCAACGACGCCGGTGCGACCGCACTGCGGGATTATGCGAAGAAGCGGGTCAAGGAACTCGATCTGGCTGGCGCAGGAAAAGTCCGAATCAACCAGGCAGGCTGCCTTGATAGATGCGAGGAGGGTCCGTGCCTCGTGGTGTATCCGGATGGGGTCTGGTACACCTATGTCGACAAGGGCGATATCGACGATATCGTCCATGAACATCTCCAAGAGGGCCGGGTCGTTCAACGTCTGGTCATTGGCGACCGCGCATAGGAGGAAATCGTGGTGATGAATGTACAGGCAGCAGTCGTGCGGGAGTTCGGTGCCCCTTGGGTCATCGAAAACTTGCAATTAGGCGATCTCCAAGCCGATGAGGTGCTGGTTCGAATGGTGGCGGCCGGCATCTGCCACTCTGACATTGCGTATCGGAACCCCCTGTTCAGTCCACCGTGTGTTCTTGGGCACGAGGGGGCTGGCATCGTTGAGAAGGTGGGGGGTGCCGTCACCCATGTCAGGACGGGCCAAAAGGTGATCCTGAGTTTCGATTCTTGCGGCACTTGCAGCCAATGCACCTGCCATCTCCCTAGCTACTGCCGGGAGTTCACGCAGCACAACTTCATCGGAAGACTCGACGGCAGCAGTTCGCTGTCCCGAGCTGGTGCTTCGATCAGGAGCCATTTCTTTGGACAATCCTCGTTCGCGACGCATGCCGTGGTCGCGGGCCGGTCGGCTATTCCCGTGTCAGACGACATTCCGCTGGAATGGGTGGGGTCGATGGGATGTGGGTTCTTGACTGGCGCCGGGGCCGTGTTTCGATCGATGAAGGTGCGGCGTGGAAGCAAGATCGCCGTATTCGGCACCGGGGCCGTCGGCATGGCCGCCATAGCGGCTGCAAAGGTCCTCGATTGCAGCCAGATCGTCGCGATCGACATTGCCCCCAGCCGGCTAGAGGTGGCGCGTGAGTTTGGCGCGACGGACGTGCTGGACGGTCACGACCCCGAGCTGGCAAGGAAGCTGGTCTCAATCACAGGTGCAGGTGCAGATTACACCTTCGACACCACCGGAGTCCCATCGGTCATGGGCGTGGCCATCGATTGCCTGGCCATCCTCGGCACGTTCGGGCATTGTGCGGCACGAGACAACGCAAGCTTCTCACCCTTGAGCATGATGCGTGGAAACACGATTCGGGGAGTTGTGGAGGGCGATAGTGACCCGCAATTGCATGTGCCCGAACTGCTTGGGCTCTGGAAGCAAGGGCGATTCCCTGTCGATCGCCTGGTCAGGCACTATCCGTTTGCGAAGATCAACGAGGCCGTCGAAGACGCAGTTCGCGGCGATGTCATCAAGCCCGTCCTGCTGTTCGATTGACATGGAGCCACGCGAATGACTGATCTTGGTCGACTTGAAGATTTGCCCCTGGAGTATCGCCAGGCCCTCGCTGCTTTGAACCTCGTTCCGCTTTGGCCCAGCCTGCGCGCTGTTCTGCCTGCCGGCGTGCCCACACGCAAGACGCAGGCGACACACTGGTCATACCAGGCGCTGCGTCCGCTGCTTCTGCAGGCTGGTCAACTCACGCCCATTGAAAAGGCTGAGCGCCGCGTGCTGGTATTGGCGAACCCTGGACACGGCCTGGACAAGATGCAGGCCAGCGCCGCCATCTACCTTGGCATGCAATTGTTGCTGCCTGGCGAGTGGGCACCGTCACACCGGCATACGCCGAACGCAGTGCGCATGGTGGTCGAGGGCGAAGGTGCCTGGACGAACGTCGACGGCGAGAAATGCTCCATGCGTCGCGGTGATCTGATCCTCACTCCCACAGGAATGTGGCACGAGCACGGGCATGATGGCCAGGATCCGGTAGTTTGGCTCGATGTACTGGACTTGCCGCTGGTCTTTTATGCCGAGGCTTCTTACCACGTCAATGGCCAGCGCCAAGCAGAGCATGCCGGTCGCAG
>CAIPUP010000341.1 GCA_903868285.1 uncultured beta proteobacterium | reverse complement strand
GAGCCGGCCATCACCGGCTTGGCCCTGATCGAATTCGAAGCGGCGCAGGCACTGCGTGATGCCGGCTGGACCCGTCCGATCCTGATGCTGGAGGGGCTGTTTCAGCCGCAGGACATCGCCTTGGCGCAGGCGCTCGATTTATCGCTGGTGCTGCACAACATGCAGCAAGTGCAATGGCTGCAGCAACATGCCCTCACGGCGCCGGCGCTTGGGTTGTCGAACCTGCATCTGAAGATCAACACGGGAATGAACCGGCTCGGCTTCATGCCGGCAGAGGTCGAGGCGGCGGTGTTGGCGCTACGTTCGCAAATTCGGCCGCAACCTGATTCAAAAGCGGACTTCACCCTGATGACGCATTTCTCCGATGCCGACAGCGGTTGGGGCATGGCGCAGCAACGTGCGGTGTTTGATTCGGTACTGGCGTCGCTGCGCGGACGTTTTCCGCAGCTGCATATCGATCGCAGTCTGGCCAATTCGGCGGCGATCCTGGCGCATCCGGATCAGCATGGCGAAGCGGTACGCCCGGGCATCATGCTCTATGGCAGTTCTCCGTTTGGCGTGCAAGTCGATGACGATCCCGGTACCAGCGCCGCTTCGAATTTACGGCCAGTGATGACCCTGCAATCGCGTCTGATCGCCATCCAGTCGCTGCAGCCTGGTGCCGGCGTGGGGTACGGCCATACCTATATTGCCGAGCGTGCCATGCGTATCGGCGTGGTGGCCTGTGGCTATGCCGATGGCTATCCGCGCCATGCACCCGGTGGCAATGCTGCTGGTACGCCGGTGCTGGTGGCCGGGCAGCGCACCCGCACCGTGGGGCGGGTGTCGATGGATTTGTTGTGTGTCGATCTCACCGGCATTGCGGCCGAGCTTGGTGCGCCGGTCACGCTGTGGGGCGAGGGTCTGTCGGTGGATGTGGTGGCGGCGGCTGCCGGCACCATCGGTTATGAATTGCTGTGTGCACTGGCTTCGCGGGTACCGGTGCAGGTGGTGGCGCATGATGCAGTCGTCGTGAAGGGGTAAGCGTGGCTACAGCGAAATCGCGCAGCAAGACCATGCATGTATGCAGTGAATGCGGTGGCGAGTCACCGAAATGGCAGGGGCAATGCCCGCAATGCCAGGCCTGGAACACCTTGGTCGAATCGGTGGCCGAGCCCGCGGCCGGTCGGCATCGCTTTGCCGGCCTGGCAGTGCCGGCCGCCTTGCAAAAGCTTGCCGATGTCAACACGCGCGAGCTGGAACGCATCAGCACCGGCGTGGGTGAGTTTGATCGGGTGCTCGGCGGTGGCTATGTTGGCGGGCAGGTGGTGCTGATCGGTGGTGATCCGGGCGTGGGCAAGTCGACGCTGCTGCTGCAATCGCTGGCGCATATGAGCACCGAGGCCGCGGCTATTTATGTGTCAGGCGAGGAGTCGGCCGAGCAGGTGGCGTTGCGCGCACGTCGGCTTGGCCTCGATTCCGGTTCGCTCGACCTGCTGGCGGAAATCCAGCTGGAAAAGGTCATTGCCGCACTGGATGCAGCGCGCCCGCGCATCGCGGTGATCGATTCGATACAGACGGTGTATTCCGAAGCCTTGACCTCGGCCCCGGGCTCGGTGGCGCAGGTGCGCGAATGCGCGGCGCAGCTGACACGCTTTGCCAAGCAGTCCGGCTGCATCGTGGTGTTTGTCGGCCATGTCACCAAGGAGGGTGCGCTGGCCGGGCCGCGTGTGCTGGAGCACATCGTCGATTCGGTGCTGTATTTCGAGGGTGATACCCATCAGAGCTTCCGGCTGGTACGGGCGTTCAAGAACCGCTTTGGCGCGGTCAATGAGCTGGGTGTGTTCGCCATGACCGAGAAGGGCCTCAAGGGCGTGAGCAATCCCTCGGCGCTGTTCCTGTCGCAGCACTCGGGCGAGGTGGCCGGCTCCTGCATCATGGTGACGCAGGAGGGTACGCGTCCGTTGCTGGTGGAAATCCAGGCCCTGGTGGATGCCGCACATGCCCCCAATCCGCGCCGGCTGTCGGTCGGGCTGGAGCAAAACCGTCTGGCCATGCTGCTGGCGGTGCTGCATCGGCACACCGGTATTGCCTGTCACGATCAGGACGTATTCATCAACGCCGTGGGCGGGGTACGTATCACCGAGCCGGCGGCCGATCTGGCGGTGTTGCTGGCCATCGTGTCCTCGCTGCGCGATCGTCCGCTGCCGGGCAAGCTGGCGGTATTTGGCGAGGTCGGACTGGCCGGCGAGATTCGTCCGGCGCCACGCGGACAGGAGCGGTTGCGCGAGGCGGCCAAGCTTGGCTTCACGCAGGCCATCATTCCGCGCGCCAATCTGCCCAAACAGTCCATCGACGGACTACAGGTGATTGCGGTGGAGCGGGTGGTGGACGCGGTGCGTCAGCTGCGCGAGGTCTGAGCTCGGGTTTGTTCCAATGCAGCGCGCGCTGCCGCCTGTCCGCTGCGTACCGCGGCTTCCAGCGTGGCCGGGTAGGGCGCGCGGCCACTGGCGTCATCGACATAGTCGCCCGCCAGCAGCAGGCCGGGAATGCCGGACTGCATGCCCGGACGGCGCAACCCGGGGCTGCAGGCGAAGGTGGCGCGTCGTTCCTGAATGCGGCGATGCCACAGCGGCCCCTGGCAATCGGCTGGCAGCTGCCGCAGCGCGGGTCGTAACTCCTGATGCAAGCGCAGCAGCAGTTCCTCGCCCGACAGTTGGCTATGCGCACCGCTGGCGCTGATCACAGCCACCATCAGTCCGGCGGTGTTGGTGTCAATGGCGGTGGTGTCGGGGGCGGTGGTGTCGGGGGCGGAGGCGTCGGGGGCGCGATCTGCCGCCGCGTCGGGCGGGGCAAGCTGGCCACGGTCGAAGACGAATTGCAGCAAGCCGCCGCAAAAGCCCAGCATCGGTTGCGACAGCCGTGTCTGGGGCGGGTATTGCAGATAGACGCTCAGGATCGGCTCGTAGGTGAGTGCGTCGATGCGGGCGCAGGTCTCGTTTTGTCCGGTCAGCGGTGCCAGCAGTGCTCCGGCGTGTTGTGGCGCGACCGCCAGCACCACCGCATCAAAAGCGCCGGGGTGATCATCAAAACTGAATTGCTGCCTCGATTGCTGCTCCAGCGAATTTACTGTAACTTCTTGATTTAAAAGAGAAATTTTTTTAACTGCGGTGGCGGTGTGGAGCTTCGCCTGATGCGCCTGCAGCCAGCCCTGGGCGGCATCCGGTAGCAGAGCCCCGAGATCGCAGCGCGGCAGCAGCAGGTCGCTGTGTCCACCGCTCTGTCCGCGGGCCCCCAGACTGTCTTGCAGCACGCGCTGGAACACCGCCGCCGAGGCGCGCTCCGGTGGCGTATTGAGCGCCGAGAGGCACAGCGGATGCCACAGGTGATCGCATAGGTTCTGCGACTGCTGTTGCTGTCGCAGGCAATCGGCCACGCTGGCGTCAGCCATGCTGGCGTCGACGTGGGGCGCGGATGACGTCACCGACCGATGGAGCGGCAGCGTTCCCTTCAGCCATTGCTGCATGGCGCGCGCCGCCAGCCATTTCTCGCGCCAGGAAAGGCCGCGCGTGCTGGCCAGCGCCAGCGCGAGTTCGAGGCTGGGTATTCGTCCGGGCAGGTGCTTTGCCTGCAGCCGGAAGCCATCGGCATAGTGCAGTTGCAGCGGCAGTCGCAGCAGGTTGCGCTCGAGGTCGACGCCGACGCGCTGCATCAGGCCGAGCGTGGCGGCATAGGCGCCGATCAGGATGTGTTGACCATTGTCGAGGGCGCGACCATCGAGCCTGACCCGGCGTGCCCGTCCGCCCAGCGTGGCTGCGGCCTCGAACAGCTCGACCCGCGCGCCGCCCTGGCAGAGCGCGACTGCTGCGGCCAGTCCGGCCCAGCCGCCACCGATCACGGCGACCCGCGGCGACCCCGGCTCTGGCATCAGGCGCGCACCCAGGTCGACCAGGCCAGCCAGAGTTTGCGCAAGGGGGTGAGCGAGGTGCGCTGGTGCAGCACCTGAAAGCCGTCGCGCTGGATTTCCAGCAGCAGCTGGCGATAGATGGCAGCCATCACCAGACCCGGGCGCTGCGCCTTGCGATCGGCTGCCGGTAGCAAGGCCATGGCCTGGTCATAGCAGGCGAGGGCGCGTTCGGCCTGAAAGCGCATCAGGGCGCTGAAGGCCTCGCTGTAACGGGCGCCGAGGATGTCCGAGGCTGGCACGCCAAAGCGCTTGAGTTCGTCCATCGGCAGATAGATGCGGTTGTTGCGGGCGTCCTCGCCGACATCGCGAATGATGTTGGTGAGCTGAAAAGCCAGGCCGAGTTTCTCGGCGTATTCCAGCGTTATGGCCTCGGTCCGACCAAAAATACTGGCTGCCAGCAGGCCGACCACGCCGGCGACGCGGTGGCAGTACAGCTGCAGGCCGGCGTAGTCGAGGTAGCGCGACTGGGTGAGGTCCATTTCCATGCCGTCCATGATTTCACCCAGACGCGTGGCGCTGAGGTCAAAGCGCTCGATGAAGGGCTGCAGCGCGCGCGTGACCGGATGCTCGGGCTTGCCGGCGTACAGGCGTGCCACCTCGTCGCGCCACCAGGCCAGACGTACGCGCGCCACCGAGGCTTCGCTCGGCTCGTCCACCGCATCATCGACTTCGCGGCAAAAGGCATACAGCGCGGTGATGGCGCGGCGGCGCTCGGGTGGCAGAAACAGGAAGGCGTAGTAAAAGCTCGAGCCGGACTGGGCAGCTTTTTTCTGGCAGTAATCGTCAGGCGTCATGGTTATTTCACTAGCTGGCTAAATGGATCGGCCGTGGGTCGGGCGTGGATCGGGCTGGCATCGGGCCTGGCATCGGGCCTGGCGCGAGGGGGCTTTGCAGGGGATCGCGGCCGATTGTAGTGGCTGGTGGCGGGGTCATTCCTGCGCCATGCGCAAGGCCCGCCACAGCAGCAGCGGCCAGTCCAATGCGCCCAGCACCGGGCGCTGCCGGAACACGTCGTAGTCGACCTGCTCGATTTTCTCCAGGATGCGCAGGCCGCCTTGCACCACGCTGCGGATTTCCAGCCCGATGCGACCGGGCAGGCTGGGAGCGAGCGGCGCGCCGGCCAGCATCATCTGCCGGCTGCGCTCGACCTGAAACGCCATCAGGGCGCGAAAGCCGCCGCTGCAGTCGCCAGCCCGCAGCTGCGCCTCGCTCACGCCAAAGCGCTGCAGGTCGTCCTGCGGCAAATAAATGCGATCGCGCTGCTGCAGATCGCTGGCGATGTCCTGCCAGAAGTTGATCAGCTGCAGCGCACAGCAGATGTCGTCCGAGCGTTGCAGGCTGCGATCATCAATGCCGATACCCGTGTGCTGGAACAGCTGCAGCATCAGCCGCCCGACCGGTGCCGCCGAGCGCTGGCAGTAATGCAGCAGGGTCGGGAAGTCGGGGTAGCGCGCGGTGGTGACGTCCTGGGAAAAGGCGTCCAGCAGATCATGCAGTGCCGGTAGCGGCAGCTGGTGCTGTTCGACTATCCGTCCCAGCGCGGTGAACAGGGCGCGGTCGGTGGTGAAGGCTTCGGCCTGGGCTGCGCCTTCAAGCTGTGCGCCCGGGGCTGGCGCAAGCCTCAGCAGTTGCTGCCGATAGCCCTCCAGCAGCGCCAGGCGCTCGGCCGGGCTGCGTTCGCCTTCATCGGCAAAATCATCGGCATTGCGGGCGAAGCGATACAGCACCGCCACGGGCGGGCGCAGGGCAGCCGGCAGCAACAGCGAGGCGACAGGGAAGTTTTCGTAATGATCGACTGGCATGGGTGGGCGGGAGCGGGCGGGGGATGGCTTTGCACAAGGCTTGGGCAGTCGCCCGGACAGCACCGTGACAGGAAGAAAAAAACTATATTTATCAGGTACTTACGGCATGATGACTGAAGGCCAAGTATAGGGGGCTTTGCGGTAGAATGCGCGACTGTTTGCCGCACTTTTTTGCAGGATTTTTGCAAGTGCGGCGTCAGACTGAATGACGGCGGGCGAGGGTGGCGGAATTGGTAGACGCACTGGATTTAGGTTCCAGCGCCGCAAGGCGTGGGGGTTCGAGTCCCTTCCTTCGCACCAGACGGTAATGCGGTTCAATGTGGCTTAGGCCCAGGGTGGCGCAAGCCATTTGTCGAAACGACTTTTAGGAACAAGTTTGCAATGCTGACCAACATCGAAACTCTGAGTGCGCTGGAACGGCGCGTGACCTTTGCAGTACCCGCAGCCGATATCGAGCGCGAGGTGGAAAAGCGTCTGCAGCAGATGTCGCGCACGGTCCGGGTGTCGGGTTTCCGGCCCGGCAAGGTGCCGATGAAAATGATGAATCAGCAATATGGCCCGCAAGTGCGCCAGGAGGTCACCGGCGATGCAGTGCAGCGCTCCTTTGCCGAAGTGGTTACCACGCAGCAGCTGCGTGTGGCCGGCTACCCCAGCATCGAGCGCACGCTGGTGGAGAACGATCCGACGGCCATGGCCTTTAGCGCCACCTTCGAGGTTTATCCGGAAGTGACGCTGGGCGATATCCAGTCGCAGACCATCGCCACGCCGGATTTGAACGTAGCCGAAAGCGATATCGACAAGACCATCGACATCCTGCGCAAGCAGCGGGTGACGTTTGCCGATGTGGATCGTGCAGCACAGGCCGAGGATCGCGTCACCATCGACTTCAAGGGCAGCATCGATGGCGTGGAGTTCCCTGGCGGCAGCGGCGGTGACATGCCGGTGGTGATCGGAACCGGTCGCATGCTGCCGGATTTCGAGGCCGGGCTGATAGGCGTCAAAAATGGTGAGGTCAAGACCTTCCCGGTCAATTTCCCGGCCGATTACGGCGGCCAGGATGTGGCCGGCAAGACGGCACAGTTTGAAATCACGGTGAAAAAGCTCGAAGGGCCGGTGCTGCCCGAGGTCGATGCCGAGTTCGCCAAGACGCTGGGCGTCGAGGATGGCGACCTGACCAAGATGCGCGCCGAAGTGCGTGCCAATGTCGAGCGTGAAGTGAAAAAACGCGTCGAGGCCGACGTCAAGAACAAGGTCATGGAAGCGCTGATTGCCTCCACGCCGCTGGAGCTGCCCAAGGCGCTGGTGGAGATGGAGGCGCAGCGGGTGATGGAATCGGCCAAGGCCGACCTGGAGCAGCGCGGCATCAAGATGGAGCAACTGCCCATCAGCCCGGAAGTGTTCCAGGACCAGGCCAAGCGCCGGGTCACCCTCGGTCTGATCATCGGCAAGCTGGTGGAACAGCATGGGCTGTCGGCCAAGCCGGAGCAGGTGCGTGCCCTGGTGGACGACTATGCCGAGAGCTATGAGCAACCAGCCGAGGTGGTAAAGTGGGCCTACTCGGATCCGCAACGTCTGGCCGAGTTCGAGGGGATGGCAGTCGAGGCAAATGTGGTGGCCTGGGTACTGCAAAACGCCAAGGTGGAAAAGGCGTCAACCAGCTTTGACGAACTGATGGGACGGACTGCAGGATGATGAATTCAAGCTGGCAGGGCGCTGCGCACACTGGTGCGCTGGATACACAGGCGCTGGGCATGGTGCCGATGGTGATCGAGCAAAGCGGTCGCGGTGAGCGCGCCTATGACATCTACTCGCGTCTGCTCAAGGAGCGGGTGGTGTTTCTGGTGGGGCCGGTGAATGAAGTCTCGGCCAATCTGATCGTGGCCCAGCTGCTGTTCCTCGAATCCGAGAACCCGGAAAAAGATATTTTTCTCTATATCAACTCGCCCGGTGGATCGGTGTCGGCGGGTCTGGCGATCTACGACACCATGCAGTTCATCAAGCCGGATGTGTCGACCCTGTGCATGGGCCAGGCTGCCAGCATGGGTGCCTTGCTGCTGACCGCAGGCGCCAAGGGCAAGCGTTATTGCCTGCCTAATTCGCGCGTGATGATCCATCAGCCGATGGGTGGTTTTCAGGGCCAGGCCTCGGATATCGAGATCCATGCCAAAGAAATACTGTTCCTCAAGGCACGGCTGAACGAAATCATGGCGCATCACACCGGTCAGCCGGTGGAGAACCTGGCGCGCGATACCGATCGCGACAATTTCCTGTCTGCTAACGAGGCAGTGAATTACGGCCTGGTGGATCGCGTGATCAATAACCGGGCTGAAGCGGCCGAGCAGAAGCCAGCTTAATCAGCCAGCCCAAGCCGTCAGGCTTAGCAGCCACAAAACCCGAACCCAGAGGCAGAAATGTCGGAAAAGAACAGCGGCGAGAAGCTTCTTTATTGCTCCTTCTGTGGCAAGAGCCAGCATGAAGTGCGTAAGCTCATTGCCGGTCCGTCGGTGTTCATCTGCGATGAATGCATCGAACTGTGCAATGACATCATTCGTGAGGAAGGCGCAGCCGACAAGACCGGCAAGATGGTGCGCTCCGAGCTGCCTACGCCCAAGGAAATCTGCGCCATCCTCGACGAGTATGTGATCGGCCAGGAGCAGGCGAAGAAGATCCTCGCGGTTGCGGTCTACAACCATTACAAGCGCCTCAAGCACCTGTCGAAGGGTGATGAGGTCGAGCTGGCCAAGTCGAACATCCTGCTGGTGGGCCCGACCGGTTCGGGCAAGACCTTGCTGGCGCAGACCCTGGCCCGCTTGCTGAACGTGCCGTTCGTGATGGCCGATGCCACCACGCTGACCGAAGCCGGTTATGTCGGCGAGGACGTAGAGAACATCATCCAGAAGCTGTTGCAGAACTGTGACTACGATGTCGACAAGGCCCGTCGTGGCATCGTCTACATCGATGAAATCGACAAGATTTCACGCAAGTCGGACAACCCTTCCATTACCCGCGATGTGTCGGGTGAGGGCGTGCAGCAGGCCCTGCTCAAGCTGATCGAGGGCACGGTGGCCTCGGTGCCACCCCAGGGCGGGCGCAAGCATCCCAACCAGGACTTCGT
>CAIPUP010000340.1 GCA_903868285.1 uncultured beta proteobacterium | reverse complement strand
GGTCTCGATCAGGCGCAGAACGGCAGGTTCACGGTTTTCGCGCCGCCACGCCAGCAGGTGCTGGAGCTTCAGTGCGGCAGGATCCAGTCCAGGCGCCACAAGAGGACGCAGCACGATGCCACTGAACCCCAGTGAACCCATGGCGGCCGGCACTACCGCCAGCCCCAGGCCGGCACGCACCATGGCAAGTATCCCGGGAGGCTGTGCCATCGACACCACTGTGCGTGGCCTCACGCCGGCATCATGGAACAATCGATCCAGGATCAGAAAAAAGTATTTCGCCAACGGCGACCAAGCGATGTAGTTGCGCTGGTGCAGAGCCCGGATCGGCACCTCTTCGAGGCCCGCCAGCGGGTCCCCTGCCGGCAGCGCGACCGCAAACCAATCGCGCCGAATCATCAATGAATCCAGGCGCTCGTGATCCAAAGGTGGCCTTACCATGCCGACGTCCAACGCGCCCGCTTCTAGCAGTCGCAGCTGCTCATCGATGAGCAACTCCTTGAAAACATAGCTCACTGCCGGAAAGCGTGCATGGTGCAGGCCGATGAGTTGCGGCAGCAGTTCGTAAGATGCGGACTGGGTGAAGCCGATCGTCAAGCTGCCGTGTCCGCCTTCGGCAGCCAGCCGCGCCTGAACGGCTGCCTCTCCCGCCCGCTGCAAGATAGCCCTTGCCTCCTCGACGAAGTAGCGTCCCGCGGAAGTCAGCGTCACCGTGCGACGGTCGCGCTGGAACAGCCGCACACCCATGCTCTCCTCCAGCAGCGCGATCTGCCTGCTCAGCGGTGGTTGTGTCATGTTCAGCCGCAGCGCGGCACGCCCAAAATGCAGTGTCTCGGACAACACTACCAGGCAACGCAACTGCTGCAAATCAAAAGGCGGTCGGGTCATCATTAAGCCATCTGCCGATAGCGTCCTTCCACACTTGCAATCATCTCTTCCACAAATCACCAGTGCACAGCGCCAAAAGCAGCCTATCCCACCGCGTGCCTAGTTCACCATTTAGTTCGCCGCCGGGGGGGCTTTGCCGCATCCGCTGGCCGCATTCATTATTGCCGATCGCGAACGCCAGGTGGCGCGCGCACTGCCGCGGATGCCCGAAGCGCGCGGGGCAGGCTGGATCAGGCCATCCACCGATTGAAGCCGAGCCCGCGTTGATCGCTTCAATCTGGTTAGGACCGATGCCGAATTTCGTGGCAAAGCCGTCCAACCGCGCGCGGCGCACTTCGGCGCGCAGTGCGTCAGAATGCCGGTGGTTGGACAGGACCGAGTCGATAGCATGCACAAATGCCGCCGTCGCACCCAGCAGACGCATGTTGTGCGCCAACAGGAACTCGAAAGAGTAGGAGCCGTCTTCGCCATCGTTCGTAGAAGCGACGGACATGATCTGCGCCAGATCGTCCAACGGATTGTCGCCAATCAGCGCGTCGATGTGCACCCAGAGTTGCTGCCGAGTGCGGTTGCGATGCACGAGTACGGACTCGCGCACAGTCTGGCGCGCCCCTTCGAGCTTTTCGGCTGCGACGGACTCCTGGAGGTCCAGCATCAGCGCATGCTTCGCGCAGGATCGGGCTTTGGCCATCTTGCGTGCGCTGTCGCCCGGCACGCGCGGAGAGGATCTTGGTGTCGCCATGGTCATGCCACCGGATCGTGCGTCATCGCGGAAACATCAGGTTGCCCATTTTCATGACCTTGTGCCGGACGGCATGCTGGAAAACGTGCCCGACCAACGGTTGGTCGTAATGCCGCCCAGACATCGCGTGGTGCTCCTTGAGTTGAAGGTCGAAAAGTCAGAAGCCGACGTTGGCAGCACCTTTAAGCGACAGCAGGTTCCTGGCTTCGTCTGGCGTCGCGATCGACAGCGAAAGGCCTTCCAGGATTGCGCGCACCCGCCGCACCTGCGCTGCATTGCTCTGTGCCAGATTGCCTGGACCATCCCACAGCGAGTCTTCGAGGCCAACCCTGACATTGCCACCCATCGCGGCCGCCATGGCTGCAATTGGCATCTGGAAGCGGCCGGCACCCAATACCGACCAGACATAGTCATCGCCGAACAGCCGATCC
>CAIPUP010000339.1 GCA_903868285.1 uncultured beta proteobacterium | reverse complement strand
GCAACTGCTGATGGAACGGATAGGGATCGGTGAGATAAGCGTGACAAAAGGGGTCAATGTCCGACTCTGGCGGGCTGTCGATCATGTCCTCTCCCCTTCTACAAAACAGCAAAAAGTCTGCAACAATCCGGCGCTTGCATGAATACCAAACAGCGGGCGAGTTTAACCCGCCGCACCAGCGATTCGATCGCGCTTCGAGGAGGACAGCATGAGCATCAAGGACGGCAAACGGCATCTGCAATCCATCAAGGACGGACGTACGGTTTATATCGACGGCAAGCTGGCCGGCGACGTCACCCAGCACCCGGCCTTTCGCAACGCGGTGCAATCCACCTGCGCGCTGTACGACTTTCAGGCCCACCCCGATCATCAGGAACTGATGACCTTCGATGTCGGCAATGGCCGGCGCGTCAATCGCTGCTGGGAACAGCCGCGCAGCTACGAACAACTGGTGCAGCGACGCAAGGCACTGGTGACCTGGGCCGAACAGCATCATGGCTTCATGGGCCGCTCGCCCGACCATGTGGCCAGCGCACTGGCCGGTCAGCACATGGGCATCGAGGTGTTTCGCAAGCACGGCGAGCAGCGCGCCAGCGCGCTGGACGACTACTTCCACTATGCCCGTGACAACGATCTGTTCCTGACCTACGTCATCATCAACCCGCAGGCCAACCGCGCCAAGGACTGGGGCGAGCAGAACAAGCTCGATGGCGGCGAAGATTTGGTGGCAGCCATCGTCGATGAAGACGGCGAGGGCATCACCATCCGCGGCGCCAAGATGCTGGGCACCAGCTCGATCATGGCCAATGAAGTGTTTGTAGCCAACCTGCAGCCACTGAAAAAAGGCGAGGAGCGTCTGGCCTTTTCCTGCGCCCTGCCGATGAACAGCCGCGGCCTGAAAGTGCTGTCGCGTAAATCCTATGAAGCGCATGCGGTGTCGGAATACGACAACCCGCTGTCCTCGCGCTTTGACGAGAACGATGCGCTGATGTATTTCGATGATGTGAAAGTGCCCTGGGACAGGGTGTTCGTGCATCGTGATACCGACATGTGCCGGGCGCAGTTCCATGACACGCCCGGTCATACCATGCAGAACTACCAGGCGCAGATGCGGCTGTCGGTGAAGCTGCGTTTTCTTACCGGTGTGGCGCGACGCATTGCCGACACCATCGGCACCAGCGGCATGCCGGCGGTGGCCGAGCAGCTGGGCATGCTGGCAGCGAAATCAGCCATGGTCGAATCCATGATGTGGGGCATGGAGGCAGCCGGTTACATGTGGGGCGATTACTACATGCCCAACAAACACATGATGTACACCGCCCAGGTCATCACCCAGGATCTGTATCCACAGTTCATCAACACCATCCGCAATCTGGCCGGAGGCTCGCTGATCATGCTGCCCTCGTCGGTGGAGGACATGCTCAACCCCGAGCTGGCCGGCATCGTTCGCAAGACCCAGGTATCGCAGGCCATGGGTCCGGATTCGCGGGTGAAATTCCTCAAGCTGGCCTGGGACGCCATCGGCAGCGAGTTCGCTTCGCGCCATCTGCAATACGAGATGTTCTACGCCGGCGCGCAGTTCGTGACCTGTGGGCACAGCTTCCGCACCTACGACTGGAACGGTGCCACCAGCATGACCGATGCGCTGATGAACAGCTACAGCACGCCCGGGGTGCAGGAACAGGCAGCAAGAAAAGTCGCCAACGCATGAGGCAAGCGCTGGCAAGTCAGGGCTGGCGGATTGGTGCGCTGGCCCTGGCCCTGTGCGCTAGCCAGGTCTCTGCGCAATCGGCCGCTTCCGCTGGCGCTGCATCCGCCAGTAACCCAAACCCCGCCAACCCGGCCAACGCTGTCACGGCCGCCAGCTGGCCGAGCCGCGCGGTGCGGCTGGTGGTGCCCTCGGCCCCGGGTGGTGGCACCGACATTCTCGGTCGCGCCCTGGCGCAAAAAATGTCAGAGAACCTCGGCCAGCAGGTGGTGGTGGAGAACCGCGCCGGTGCCGGCACCGTCATCGGCAGCGAGCTGGTGGCGCGCAGTGCGCCCGATGGCTACAGCCTGCTGATTTCGCCATCCACCCTGGCCATCGACCCAGCCCTGCATGCCCGACTGGCCTACGACCCGCTGCGTGATTTCGCAGCGGTGTCGCTGGTGGCGACCGTGCCCAATGTGCTGGTGGTGCATCCCTCGGTGCCTGCGGCCAGCATCGCCGAGTTGCTGGCACTGGCG
>CAIPUP010000338.1 GCA_903868285.1 uncultured beta proteobacterium | reverse complement strand
GTGCTGGTCCTGACCGCAGGGCAGTACCAGCGCCGGCACACCGAGAAAATTGAAACCGCGCAACCAGCGTGTCAGGGCGTCAATGCGCGCCGGCATGGCAGCGCCGCCCGCGGGGCCGGTCTCGATCAGGGTCGGAGTGGTAATGGGCATGGCCGGCAGCAGCAGGGCATGCACATCCTGCAAGGCGCTGTCGCAAAAGCGCCGCAAGGCCGCGGCGCGAAAACGCAGCGATTCCAGATAGGCCGTGGCAGGAACGGCAAAGCCTGCTTCCAGCCGACCGCGCACGACCGATGAGTAGTGCTGCGCATCAACGCGCAAACGCGCTGCGTGCTGGGCTGAACTCTCGGCCTGCAATACCAGCATGGCATGGGCCGACAAGGCATCCAGATGCGGCAGATCAAACACTGCCGATGGCACTTCCACCAGGGTGACGCCGAGCGCACGAAAGCATTGCAATGCCGCGTTCATGGCATCGGCCACCGCCGGCTCGGCGGCGTCGATAAAGGCCCGCGCCACGCCCAGGCGCAGCCCACCGGCGGGGGCACGCAACAGACTCTCGAAGCCAGGCGCAGGCTGTTGCAGCAGGGGATCGTGTCCATCCGGTCCGGCGATCAGCGCCAGCAGGCGGGCGCAGTCCTCGGCACTGCGCGCGATCGGCCCGATCGTGTCGAGCGAATGGCACAGTGGCATGGCGCCGGTACGCGGTACCCGGCCCCAGGTCGGCTTGAGACCGGTCACGCCACACATGGCCGCCGGTGCGCGGATCGAACCACCGGTGTCCGAGCCCAGGGCCGCGAACACCAGGCCAGCAGCCACTGCGGCTGCCGAGCCGCTCGATGAGCCACCGGTGATGTAGTCGGTGTTCCAGGGGTTACGACAATCGCCCGTGTGCGCGTTGTGGCCGGTTGGACCATAGGCATATTCAGCCATGTTAAGCGGCCCCAGATGCAAGGCACCCGCAGCCGACAGTCGTTGCAGCACGCTGGCTGGCTTGACCGATGCGGACAGCGCCAACGCGACCGGCGAGGAATCCTCGGCGTCGTTCACGTTCGGCCGCGCGCCGCAGCCAGGACGGCGCAGCACACCGTCCACCAGGCGGTTGAACATATCCTTGTGCGCCAGTGGTATGCCCTGGAGCAGCTGATCGTTCGAACTTGACTGCGGCACCGGTACAGCGCGCATCGCCATTTCGGATTCAGGCGCGGATTCAGGCGCGGCTTCAGGCGCGGCTTCAAGCGCGACGAAGGCATTGATCTGCGGCTGCCATTGCGCAATGCGCTGCAGACAGCTCTGCAACAACTCGTCGGCGCTGAGCTGCCGCACCGCCAGTGCACGCGCCGCATCGCTCAAGGACCAGGCGGTCGGATCGCTCATATCGTTCAGAGGCTTGGTCGAACTCATGTCGCGCGCTGACAGGCCAGGGCTGCCGCCTGCCAGGACAGGGCATCGTCATCCGGCGCTATCCAGGGCTGCAGCCGCTGCCGATCGGCTGCGGCTTCGGCCAGCATCATCGACAAGCCGCGCGCCAGACGCTCGGCCCGCGCCGGCGCCAGTGCGATGCCCTGTACCGCCAGCGCATTGGTAACGGCAGCGGCCGAAAGCGTGACCGGATTTGCAACAGGAAGTGGCTCCGAGCCAGCAGAGCCTGACGATTCAAGGACAGACATGGTTGGTATCACCGGGTGGCAGCAACAGCATTGAACAAACGGGATTCATCAAACCTCTTGCAACAACACACAACAACGCGACAAAAGCGCGCGCAAGCACAACACCCGCTCGAGAAGGCCCACGTTAAGCGCATGGGCAACCGGTCAGGAGTATCGCAGAGCACTGGCATAATCCTTCGGTTCTACATTTTCACTCTGCGAGTATCCGCCTCATGTCTCCCGAAGAACTGCAGGAAATCCGTGATGGCGTGAGCCGTCTGTGCGCCACCTTCCCGATGGAATACTGGCGTGAACTGGATCGCGACCGGCGCTATCCGACCGACTTTGTGCGGGCGCTGACCGAAGCCGGCTACCTGTCGGCGCTGATTCCGGAGGAATACGGCGGCTCGGGGCTGAGCCTGTCGGCGGCGGCAGCCATCCTGGAGGAAATCCAGCGCTCGGGTGCCAATGGTGCGGCCTGTCACGCCCAGATGTACATCATGGGCACACTGCTGCGACACGGCTCGACGGCACAGAAACAAAAATACCTGCCGGCGATTGCCGACGGCAGTCTGCGGCTGCAGGCCTTCGGCGTGACCGAGCCGACTGCCGGTACCGACACCACCTCCATACGCACCACCGCCGTCAAGCAAGGCGATCGCTATGTCATCAACGGCCAGAAGGTGTGGACCTCGCGCGCCGAACACTCGGATGTGATGCTGCTGCTGGCGCGCACCACGCCGCGCGAGCAGGTGACGAAAAAAAGCGAAGGCATGTCGGTGTTCATCGTCGACATGAAAGAAGCCCTGGGCAAGGGGCTGACCATCCGCCCCATCCGCACCATGATCAATCACGGCACCACCGAAGTGTTCTTCGACAACATGGAAGTGCCGGCCGAAAATCTGGTGGGCGAGGAGGGCAAGGGCTTTCGCTACATCCTCGACGGCATGAATGCCGAGCGCATCCTGATCGCCGCTGAATGCATCGGCGATGCGCGCTGGTTCACCAGCAAATCAGTGGCTTACGCCAGCGAGCGCAAAGTGTTCGGCCGCCCGATTGGTCAGAACCAGGGTGTGCAATTCCCGATTGCGCGCGCCTACATGGCCACCGAAGCGGCGGCACTGATGGTGGAGAAAGCCTGCGCGCTGTACGAGGCAGGCCAGCCCGCGGGCAAGGAAGCCAATATGGCCAAGCAACTGGCGGCCGAAGCCTCATTTCTGGCCGGCGACACCTGTCTGCAAACGCACGGAGGCTTTGGCTTTGCCGAGGAGTACGACGTCGAGCGCAAGTGGCGCGAAACGCGGCTTTATCAGATCGCGCCGATCTCCACCAATCTGGTGCTGTCCTATGTCGCGGAGCATGTGCTGGGGCTGCCGCGCTCGTATTGACCAGAAACGCAGAAAACTCAATAAAATCATATGGTTAACGTAGATCAATATCAGGCCTGGGTAGGCCGCACGGAAGAATCCGAAGACTGGGTCACGCCAACCGCCGTGCGTGCAGTGAAGGCGATGTTCGATGCCGCCGACCTCAGCACCCGCGAGGGCGACATCCTGCCGGCCTGCTGGCACTGGTTTTTCAACAATCAGGTCGCAGCACAATCGCAGATCGGGCCGGACGGTCATCCGCGCCGGGGTGGCTTTCTGCCGCCGGTAGAATTGCCGCGTCGCATGTGGGCCGGCAGCAAGCTGGAATTTCGCAGCCCGATCAAGGTCGGTGACCGACTGCAGCGGCATTCGGAAATCCTCTCGGTGCAAAGCAAGAGCGGCTCGACCGGACAGCTGGTGTTTGTCACGGTGCGTCACACCCATCGCGGAGCGCAGGGCGGCGAAACCATCGACGAGCAGCGCATTGTCTATCGCGAAGCACCACCGTCCGGCAGCAATCCGCTGCCGGCCAGGGCCGAAGCAGCACCCACCGATGGCGAGTTCGTGCGTCATTGCAGTCCCGATCCGGTGCAACTGTTTCGCTTCTCGGCACTGACCTTCAATGGCCATCGCATCCACTACGACCATCCCTATGTCACTGCGGTCGAGGGCTACCCCGGACTGGTGGTGCACGGTCCGCTGATCGCACTCGAAATGCTCAATGCGCTGCAGACGGCACAGCCGGCGCTGGTG
>CAIPUP010000337.1 GCA_903868285.1 uncultured beta proteobacterium | reverse complement strand
GTGGCTCCGACCAGCATGCCGCTGGCGGAAACCCTGCGGCCGCAGCAGCTCGATCAGGTGATTGGTCAGTCGCATCTGCTCGGGCCCGGCAAACCGCTGCGCTTGGCGTTCGACGCCGGTAAACCGCATTCGATGATTCTGTGGGGCCCGCCCGGGGTGGGCAAGACCACGCTGGCGCGACTCATGGCGCATGTCTTCGACGCCGAGTTCGTGGCGCTATCGGCGGTGTTCTCGGGTGTGAAAGACATTCGCGCTGCGGTCGAGCAGGCGCAGCAGGCGGCGCGGCGGGGGCGGCGCACGATCCTGTTCGTGGATGAAGTGCATCGCTTCAACAAGGCACAGCAGGATGCCTTCCTGCCGTTTGTCGAGCAGGGCCTGTTCACCTTCATTGGTGCCACCACCGAGAACCCGTCGTTCGAGGTCAATGGCGCGCTGCTGTCGCGGGCGGCGGTGTATGTGCTGCACAGCCTGCAGGCGGATGAACTGGCGCAACTGGTGCAACGCGCGCTCGATCAGGCAGCCAGCACGCAGTCGGGCGCTGCCTTGCAGATGCCGCAGCCGGCGCGCGATCTGGTGATCGGTCTGGCCGATGGCGATGCCCGCCGTTTGCTCAACCTGATGGAGATTCTCGATACCGCCGCGCGCGCCGCCGGCATCGAGCTCATCGATGCGGCCTTCGTGCAAAACGCCCTGGCGCGCAATCTGCGCCGCTTTGACAAGGGCGGCGACGCCTTCTACGACCAGATCTCGGCGCTACACAAGTCGGTGCGCGGCTCCGATCCGGATGCCGCGCTGTACTGGCTGGTGCGCATGCTCGATGGCGGGGCGGATGCGCGTTACCTGGGGCGGCGACTGCTGCGCATGGCCAGCGAGGACATCGGCCTGGCCGATCCGCGCGCGCTGCGCGTCACCCTCGATGCTTGCGATACCTACGAACGATTGGGCAGCCCCGAGGGCGAGCTGGCGCTGGCCCAGGCCACGCTCTACCTTGCCTGTGCCGCGAAATCGAACGCGGTGTACGTCGCCTATAATTCTGCCCGCAGTGCGGTGGCCAATGACAGCTCGCGTGAAGTGCCAGAGCACCTGCGTAATGCGCCGACCCGATTGATGAAAGAACTGGGCTACGGCAAGACTTACCGCTACGCGCATGACGAACCGCACGCCTATGCCGCTGGCGAGCGCTATCTGCCCGATGGCATGCATCCACCCGGCTGGTATCAGCCAACCGACCGCGGACTGGAGGCGAAGATTGCCGACAAGCTGGCCTGGCTGCGCAGCCTGGATGCGCAGGTCCGACCCGACGTCCGATCCGACCCCGACCTCGCCCCCGACGCCAAACACCAACTCTGATTCCCTTCTTGCTACCGATACGGACCTGCCATGCTCGACCTGCAACTGCTGCGCAATCAACTCGACGATGTCACCCGGCGTCTGGCCGATCGTCCGTTCGTGCTGGATGCAGCGCGTTTCCGTGCGCTGGAAGACGAGCGCAAGACGCTGCAGTCCGATACCCAGGCCTTGCAGGCCAAGCGCAATGAACTGGCCAAGCGCATCGGTCAGGCCAAGGGCAAGGGTGAAGATGCCAGCGCACTGATGGCCGAGAGCAAGTCGCTCAACGATGCGCTGGTCGGGGGCGAGCAGCGTCTGGCCGCCTTGCAAGAGGAGTTGCGCGCCTTTGTCGAGGTGATACCCAATCTGCCGCATGCGTCGGTACCGGTGGGCAAGGGCGAGCAGGACAACGTCGAGTTGCGCCGTGTCGGTACGCCGCGCAGCTTTGATTTTGCCGTCAAGGATCATGTCGATCTTGGCGCTGGTCTGGCGCAACTCGATTTTGATGTCGCGACCAAGATTGCCGGTGCGCGCTTTGCCGTGATGAAGGGGCCGCTGGCGCGGCTGCACCGGGCGATTGCCCAGTTCATGCTGGATGTGCACAGCGGCGAACATGGTTACACCGAGATCTATGCGCCCTATCTGGTGAATGCCGCCAGCATGCGCGGCACCGGGCAGTTGCCCAAGTTCGAGGAAGACCTGTTTGCCGTGCCGCGTGGCGAGCAGGAAAAGCTCTATCTCATTCCCACCGCCGAAGTGCCGGTGACCAACATCGTGCGCGATGAAATCGTGCCGCTGGAACAACTGCCGCTGAAGTTTGTTTGCCACACGCCCTGCTTTCGCAGCGAGGCCGGCTCGTATGGTCGTGATACGCGCGGCATGATCCGCCAGCACCAGTTCGACAAGGTCGAGCTGGTGCAGATCGTGCACCCGGAGCAGTCCTACGAGCGGCTGGAAGAACTCACCGCCCATGCCGAGAGCATTCTGAAACGTCTGGAACTGCCGTACCGGGTGGTGACGCTGTGCACCGGCGACATGGGCTTTTCCTCAGCCAAGACCTATGACATCGAGGTCTGGTTGCCCGGGCAAAGTGCCTACCGCGAGATTTCTTCCTGCTCCAACTTCGAATCGTTTCAGGCCCGTCGCATGCAGGCGCGCTATCGCAACGACAAGGGCAAGCCGGAGCTGGCGCATACGCTCAACGGCTCGGGGCTGGCGGTCGGTCGCACCCTGGTGGCGGTGATGGAAAACTATCAGCGCGCCGATGGTGGCATCGACATTCCGCTCGCGCTGCAACCGTATATGGGCGGGTTGACGCAGATTGCAGCCGTCGCCTAGGCACCCGCCGCGTTCGTTGTTATTGAATGTAACCTATTGATTAACAATTAAAAATAGTGCGTCACACCAACCGCAGGGAGATCGCCATGTTGACCAGAACCAAGCTGCTTCACCGTTGTTCATCGCTGCTGCGCGCCGGCCTGTTGGGCAGTGCTGCAATGCTGTCGCTGTCGGCCTCGTCATTGGTACTGCTGCCTTCGGCGCAGGCCCAGGACCGTATCAGCGCGGTACACGCCTTTCCTGCCTCGCTGGTGTATTCGCGCAGCTTCCTGGAGTTTGTGAAAAACGCCAACGAAGCGGGCAAGGGCGTGTTCGAGATCCAGGTGCGCGGCGGCCCGGAGGCCATCGGCATGATCGAGCAGCCGCCCGCGGCGCGCGATGGGGTGGTTGACATGGTCTACACCGCCTGCGCTTTTTACTCCTCCATCGTGCCTGAGTGCGATGCGGTGTCCTCGACCCAGATCGATGGTCCGACGGCGCGCAAGAACGGCGCCACCGAATTGCTGAACCAGATTCATCAAAAGCGCATGGGCACGGTGTTGCTGGGCTGGATGGACAGTGGTGTGCGCTTCAACCTGTGGGCAACGCGTGCGCCGCGCCTGGATGCCTCGGGACATATCGACATCAAGGGCTACAAGGTGCGCGGCAATCCGATCTACAACGCCTTTCTCACCAACTACCTTGGCGCGCAGGTGATCAACATGAATGCCGGCGAGCTCTACACCGCGCTGGAACGTGGCACGGTCGAGATCACCGGCTGGACGCAGATCGGTGCCATGGATCTGAACTGGGACCGCTACCTGAAATTCCGCATCGGACCGGATTTTTTCTCCACCGATCTGGTGGTGATCATGAATCAGAAAAAGTGGAACAGCCTCTCGCCGAAATCGCGCGAGATCCTGCAGGCAGCGGCGCTGCGGCATGAGAACGACAGCGTCAAGCAGCTGGCCGATCTGCGCACGCGCGAACTGGCTGAGCTCGACAAGCGCGGCGTGAAGTTCGTGGCGCAGTCGGCCGAGGCATCGCGTCGCTTCATCGAGGGCGCGCGTGGCGCCAGCTTGGCGCGCATGAAGGAGCGCATGGAAAAAGCCGGTGGCATGGAGAACTACGAGCGCATGGTCAAGCTGCATTCGGGCAGCTAGGCC
>CAIPUP010000336.1 GCA_903868285.1 uncultured beta proteobacterium | reverse complement strand
CCGCCGCTCAGGTAAAGCCAGTTGCCCTGATTGCTGGTGACGTCGAAGTCGATCAACTGCGCTTCGAACCAGGCCGCACCGGCGCGCCAATCACACGCCAGGTCGTGAATGAGATAGCTGGCGACGTTCTGACGCAGGCGATTCGAAAGGTAACCAGTGGCCTTGAGTTCGCGCATGCCGGCATCGATGAAAGGCTGACCGGTCTGCCCCCGGCACCAGCGCAAAAACGCTTGCGCATCATGCCTTGGTGGCGAGCCTCGGCGTAAACCACTGCTGCGATAGAGCAGGCGTCCGTACTTGCAATGCAGCCAGCGAAAGTAATCACGCCACAGCAGTTCGACGCGTATCCAGTCCGTGCCCTCGCTGGGACCTTGCTGCGCCACCAGCGCCTGGACTTCAGCCCAGGCACGACGCGGCGACAGTGCACCGGTGGCCAGCCATGGCGACCATTTAGTCGAGTAGTCGATGCCGCTCAGGCCGTTGCGTGTCTGCTTGTAGCTGTGCGGCAGGCCGCGCTGGCAATACTGTTCGAGATGACGCAGCGCCGCGCGCTCACCCCCATGCAAGCCGCCGAACAGCGTGAGCGCAGAACCTGCGCTGCTGACGTTATCGGCCACCGCCGCCGCACTCATCGCCTCACCCGCCGCCTCACCCGCCGTATCACCCGCCTGGCCAAGCCTGGATGGCAGCACGCTGTGGGGCAGCGGCGGCAAGGGTGGCAGCGCGCGCGGCGCGGGCAGAGGACTGGCCGCCGCCACCGATGCCCGCTCCAGGGCACGCCGGAAATCGCTATACACATCAGGCAGTTGCGGCATGGCAAAGGGCAGACTGGCTGGCTCCATCAGCGTGGATTGCCAGACTGACTCCAGCCGCAGACCCTGCTTGCGCAGCGCCTCTAGCTGCGCCTGTTCCTCCGGCGCGGCAATCTCCTCGCACACCAGCACTGGGGCGAATGGGGCGCGGCGCGCTTCACCCAGGGCCAGCGCCAGCGACCTCAGCAGCGATACCGGTTCACCCTGCCATTGCAGCAAGTCGCTGCCCAGTGCCTGCAGTTGCTGCCTGAGATCGTGCAAGGCCATGTCGCGCCATTGCTGCCGCAACGCGCTGCTGCGGGCAAACCCCCAGACCGTCTCGGTCTGCCAGAGCGGATCATGGATATAGAGCGGCAGCAGCCAGCCACCAGTCGCCTGCGCCAGTGCAATCGCGCGATGCAATGCCGGCTGGTCATGCAGTCGCAGATCGTGCCGAAACCAGAACAGCACGCCCGCCGGTCGAGCATCCACCGTGAGGCTCCGCCAAGGCCTGGTCAGGGACTGGGGTAGAGACGGTAGTCGAGCATCCGTCCCTGCGCGTCGACACGCACCAGCACCATGTCACCCGAGCCGATATCGCGGCCCATGAATTCGCGAATATTCACATGGTGCGTCACCAGTATCAGTGGCTGCGTCAGCCTGGCGCGCAGATTGGCGGCAATGAAATTCTGCAGCGCACGGTTGCTGGCGGCAGCACGCCCGGGCTGGTCAAAAAAAGACGCCAGCGAGGCCTCGATCTCCACCGGCCCCAGCGCCAGCAGTTCGGCCGTCTGGCGACAGCGACACCAGATGCTCGAATACACACGCGCCCGCACCACGCCCTGCTCAACCAGCCAGCGGCCGATGCGCACCGCCTGCGCCCGGCCCTGGGCATCGAGCTGGCGCTGCGTATCGCAGCGATCGAGCGCATAGCCAGCCGGATCGCCAACACCCGGCGCATAGGCATGACGCATCAACAGCACATGCCTGCCGTCAGCCAGGCGCTCGGACAAATCATTGGTCGTTTGGCTGGGCGCTGGGGTGGCGGCTTCACTGGCATTCGATAAAGCCAATCCGAGCGAAAGAACCAGCGCGGCCGCAAGTACCGAATAAAAACCTTGCGACTTCATGCCGAGGTTCCGCTACCGGGCGCGGGCTTAACTGCGGGCTGGCCTGCCTGGCTGCGCTGCTTGCTGCGCGCCTGTTGACGGCAGGCATCGGAACAATATTTCACCTGCTCCCAGTTCTTGGCCCAGGCTTTGCGCCAGGTCATCGGCCGCTGGCAGGCCATACACGGCTTGCTCGGCAAGGCGCGCTTGTTGCCCTTGAATGCCTGTGATGCAGGAGGCATCGACTCACTCGTCCTTGGCTGTGCCCGCGCGCGGAAAAAACCGCTGCCGCACAAACGCCCACAGCATCGGCAATAGTGAAATCGCAATGATGGCAACGATGACCAGGCTGAGATTTTTCTTCACCCACGGCAGATTGCCGAAGTACCAGCCCAGCGCCACCAGGACACCAACCCAGACGATGGAGCCGATTACGCTGAAGCTGACAAAGCGCGCGTAGTGCATACGGCCGACACCCGCAACAAAAGGCGCGAAGGTACGCACCAGCGGCAGCCAGCGCGCCATCATCACCGTCTTGCCGCCATGGCGTTCATAGAACTGCTGGGTGTAGACCAGGGCGCGCTGATTGAACAGGCGCGAGTTTTCCCAGCGAAATACCCGCGGCCCGAGCCAGCGACCGATGAAATAGTTGCAGTTGTCACCCAGCACCGCAGCGCTGATAAGACAGGCCGCCAGCAGGGGCGCATCCATGCCGGCATTGGCCCATAGCGCACCGGCCACGAACAGCAATGAATCGCCCGGCAGGAACGGCGCGATCACCAGACCGGTTTCGCAAAAAATGATTAAGAACAACAGCCCATAGATCCACGGGCCGTATTGCAACAGCAGCACTTCGAGGTGCCGGTCCAGATGCAGCACCACATCCCAGAATTGGGCCAGCAGTTCCATAAATACACACCTCGTCGTCAGGGGAGCGGCATTGTAGCCGCGGGGTGGCCCGTATAATCCGCGCCCGCCCTCCCGGCTGCCGCCTCACCCTCACGCGCCCGCCATGCCCACCATCCGCGTACTGCCCGACACCCTGATCAGCCAGATCGCCGCCGGCGAGGTGGTGGAGCGCCCGGCCTCGGTGTTAAAGGAACTGCTGGAGAACAGCCTGGACGCTGGCGCACAGGACATTCAGGTCACGCTCAACGAAGGCGGCGTGAAAACCATCCGCGTCAGCGATGACGGTGGCGGTATCGATGAAGGTCAGCTGCCGCTGGCGCTGGCGCGCCATGCCACCAGCAAGATTCAGTCGCTGGACGATCTGGAGAGCGTGCGCTCACTGGGCTTTCGCGGTGAGGCGCTGGCTTCGATTGCTTCCGTAGCACGCGTGGCCATCATCAGCCGCAGCGATGCCACACGCCATGCCTGGAGCGTGCGTTGCGAAGGCGGTCAGGCGCTGCCCGTGGAGCCGGCGGCACACGCCCGTGGCACCACGGTGGAAGTGTCCGACCTGTATTTCAATACCCCGGCGCGACGCAAGTTCCTCAAGACCGAGGGCACCGAATACGCCCACTGCGATGACGTGCTGGCACGCTCGGCGCTGGCGCGCCCGGATGTTGGCTTCAGCCTGCGCCACAACACCCGCGTCACCCGGCACTACAGCCCGGCCGAATTGCCGCGCCGCGTGGCGGCGGTGCTGGGTGAAGCCTTCAGCGCCGGCGCGCGCGCGCTGGACGAAGGCGGGCCGCTGTTGCGCCTGCATGGCCTGGCCGGGTCGCCGGCGCTATCCAAGAGTGGACGTGACGGGCAGTTCTTTTTTGTCAATGGCCGCTTCGTGCGCGACAAGTTGCTCAGTCACGCCGTGCGTGAGGGCTATCGCGATCTGATGCATGGCGATCGTCAGCCCTGCTATGTGCTGTACCTGGAAATCGATCCGCGCGCGGTCGATGTCAACGTGCATCCGGCCAAGACCGAAGTGCGCTTTCGCGATTCGCGTGCGGTGCATCAGTTTGTCTATCACGCGCTCAATAAAGCGCTGTCGGGCAGCGCCGCCCAAACGCCCGCGCCACAGGCAGGGTTTGGGTCGCAGGCGGTGATCGGGCCGACGGCCGGCCTGAGTCCGTCCCTCTCCTGGGGCGCCACAACCGCGGCGACGCCACCCGCGGGCTATGCCCCGACCGCAGGGATACAAGGACAGCTTGGCATCGCCCAGTCGCCGGCGGCCTATCAGGCGCTATTCGCTGCAGCCAGCGATGCCCGCAGCGCCAACCTCACCCAGGCGCAACAGGGGCGCACCGATGGCATCAACCTGCCGCCACAGACCACGCCTGCGCCGCCATTGGGCTATGCCCTGGGTCAGCTGCATGGCATCTACATCCTGGCCCAGAATGCCCAAGGACTGGTGCTGGTCGACATGCATGCGGCGCATGAACGCATCCTGTACGAGAAGATCAAATGCGCGCTCGACAGCCGCGATTTGTCGGCGCAGAAACTGCTGATCCCGGTGACCTTCAATGCCGATGCGCTGGATGTCGCCACCGCCGAGGAACATGCCAGCACCCTGCTGTCACTGGGTTTTGACATCACGCCCGTGTCACCGACCGCGCTGGCGGTACGCAGCCTGCCGGCCCTGCTCAGTGCCGGCGATGTTCAGGAGCTGGCACGCGGGCTGCTGCGCGATGTGCGCGAGTTCGGCGCCAGCCGCATCCTGACCGAGCGTCAGAACGAGCTGCTCTCGACCCTGGCCTGCCACGGCGCAGTACGCGCCAACCGCGCCCTCACCCTGACCGAGATGAATGCCTTGCTGCGCGAGATGGAAGTCACCGAGCGTGCCGGGCAATGCAACCATGGTCGCCCGACCTGGTACCAGATGGCGCTGGCCGAGATCGATCGGCTGTTTTTGCGTGGCCGATAAAACCCTTTAAAATCAATAGGTTATATCAATAATGCTAGAGCAGCCGGGGACCGGACCGGGACCGTCGGCAGTGGCGCTGGTCGGACCGACCGCCTGCGGCAAGTCAGCGTTGGCGATGCAGCTGGCGCGGCAGTTGCCACTGGAGATCATCAGCCTGGACTCGGCCCAGGTGTTCCGCGGCATGAATGTCGGCACCGCCAAGCCCAGCGCGGCCGAGCGTGCGCTGGTGCCACATCATCTGCTGGACATCATCGACCCGACCGAGAACTACTCGGCGGCGCGCTTTCGCAGCGATGCGCTACGGCTGATGAACGAGATCCGTGCCCGCGGTCGGATGCCGCTGCTGGTGGGCGGCACCATGCTCTACCTGAAGGCCCTGCGCGAGGGCCTGTCCGATCTGCCGCAAGCCGATGCCGCGCTGCGTGCCGAACTGGATACCGATGCAGCACGACTGGGCTGGCCGGCCATGCATGCCCGGCTGGCGCAGCTCGATCCGCTCACTGCCGCCCGCTTGCAGCCGGGTGACTCGCAACGCATTCAACGCGCGCTGGAGATCTGTCTGGTGAGCGGCGAGCCGATGTCGACGCTGCTGGCGCGCAAGGCCAGCCCGCACGCCGAGGACACACAGACCGCCGTCCCGCTACAGGTACTGACGCTGGAGCCCTCGAACCGCGCGCGGCTGCATCAGGCCATCGCCAGCCGCTTTGATCGCATGCTGCAAGACGGGCTGGTAGAGGAACTGCGCGCGCTGCGACAGACTCACCCAGGCCTGCATGCCGGACTACCCGCAATGCGCTGTGTCGGCTATCGCCAGGCCTGGCAATTCCTCGAAGGCGAGCTGTCAGCGCAAGAGCTGGCGCTGCGCGGGCTGTATGCCACCCGTCAACTGGCCAAGCGCCAGCTGACCTGGCTGCGCAGCATGCGCGAGGTGACACGTCTGGACAGCCTGGCGCCGGATTTACTCCAGCAGGCGTTGCGCGCCCTGGCCTGAAACACCGCGACAATAAAAAAGGGCAGCCGAAGCCGCCCTTTTTTATTCGACCGAGAAACGCCAAGCCTCTCCCGGTCAGAACACGCCCTGCCTCAGATCATCAGCGGCACGATCATCAGTGCCACGATGTTGATGATCTTGATCAGCGGGTTCACCGCCGGACCCGCGGTGTCCTTGTACGGATCACCCACGGTATCGCCGGTCACTGCCGCCTTGTGGGCGTCGGAACCCTTGCCGCCGTGATGGCCGTCTTCGATGTACTTCTTGGCGTTATCCCAGGCGCCACCACCGGTGGTCATGGAAATCGCCACGAACAGGCCGGTGATGATGGAACCCATCAGCACACCACCCAGCGCCTGCGGACCGAGCGCCAGACCGACCACGATCGGCACCAGTACCGGCAGCAAGGAAGGAATCATCATTTCCTTGATCGCGGCCTTGGTCAGCATGTCGACCGCCGTGCCGTACTCCGGCTTGGCAGTGCCGGCCATGATGCCGGGGATTTCCTTGAACTGACGACGCACTTCCACCACCACCGCACCAGCAGCGCGGCCAACGGCTTCCATCGCCATGGCACCGAACAAGTAGGGCACCAGACCGCCGATGAACAGGCCGATGATGACCATGTGGTTGGACAGATCGAAGCTCATGCCCTTGCCGGAAGCGTGCTCCAGCGCATGGGTGTAGTCAGCAAACAGCACCAGCGCGGCCAGACCGGCGGAGCCAATGGCATAGCCCTTGGTCACGGCCTTGGTGGTATTACCCACGGCGTCCAGCGGATCGGTCACGGCACGTACCGAATCCGGCAGCTCGCTCATCTCGGCAATGCCGCCAGCGTTGTCGGTGATCGGGCCATAGGCGTCCAGTGCGACGATGATGCCGGTCATGGACAGCATGGAGGTGGCAGCGATAGCGATGCCGTACAGACCAGCCAGCTTGTAGGCCAGCAGGATCGAGGCACAGACCGACAGCACCGGCCAGGCGCAGGCCTTCATCGAGATGCCGATACCGGCAATGATGTTGGTGGCATGACCCGTGGTCGAGGCTTGCGCCACATGCTGCACCGGCGCGTATTCGGTTGCGGTGTAGTACTCGGTGATCACCACCATCAGGCCGGTCAGCACCAGACCGATCACGGCGCAACCATAGAGCGAGGACACGCTGATCATCTGCTGTCCGCCACCGAAGTCGAAGGGCACGGTCTTGAGCACTTCGCCCATCACCATCTCGGTGATCGGGTAGAAGGCGATCAGGGCCAGCACGCCGGCCACGATCAGGCCGCGATAGAGCGCGCTCATGATTTTCTTGCCCGGAATCAGCTTGACGAACATGCAACCGACGATGGAAGCAATGATGGCAAAGCCACCCAGCACCAACGGGTAGATCACCGCTGCAGCGCTGGTGGTTTTCACCATCAGCGCGCCCAGCACCATGGTGGCGATGAGGGTCACTGCATAGGTCTCGAACAGGTCGGCGGCCATACCGGCGCAGTCACCGACGTTGTCACCGACGTTGTCGGCGATCACCGCCGGGTTGCGCGGATCGTCCTCGGGAATGCCGGCTTCGACCTTGCCCACCAGGTCGGCACCGACGTCAGCGCCCTTGGTGAAAATGCCGCCACCGAGACGCGCGAAGATGGAGATCAGCGAGCCACCAAAACCCAGGCCGACCAGCGGCTTGATGGTTTCGGACAGCGGCGCACCAGGCGCATTGGCCATCAGCACGGCAAAAAAGCCGGCCACGCCCAACAGACCCAGACCCACCACCAGCATGCCGGTGATGGCGCCACCCTTGAAGGCAACGTCCAGCGCCTCGGCCAACCCCTTGCGCGCGGCTTCAGCCGTACGCACGTTGGCACGCACCGACACGTTCATGCCGATGTAGCCAGTGAGGCCAGACAGCACCGCGCCGATCAGGAAGGCCACCGCGGTGGTAGCACCGAGCGAGGCCCAAATAACCACGAACAAGATCACGCCGACCATGGCGATGGTCTTGTACTGGCGGTTGAGATAGGCCATTGCGCCGGTATGTATCGCAGCGGCGATTTCGCGCATGCGGTCATTGCCCGTTGGCTGCGCAACGATCCAGTTGATTTGCCAGACGCCGTACACGATCGCGAGTACGCCGCAACCCAGGGCGAACCAGAGTTCACCGGCCATATTGCCTCCAAAGATGAAACGGAATAGTGATTTCCCGGCGCTGGCGCCTGGTTTCTGCCTAAGTCCTTGTTACGACCGGGCTTCTGCCACTGTGCACCAGCCAGGGGCCGTCTGCGCTCCCACGCAAACCCGCCACCGGCATGAATGACCCAACGCGAAAGCGTTGCAGCGGACATGCAAAACCGCATCAACGCAACACGATAAGACCCTGAATTCTATCAAGGAACTGGCTAGGCCAGCGGGAATTGCCGCCCTGAGGGCAAGTAATCGGGCACGCCGTCGCGATACGGCGGGTAGGCCTCGCCCTGAATCAGGGGCCGCAGATAGCGCAGACAGGCTGCGCTCACCCCCATGCCATCGGCCAGCAGATAACGCTGTGGCAGGTGTTTTTCCAGGTTGGCAACACGCGCCAGCGGCAACAGCCATGGCCGCCAATGCACGGCTTGCAACTGCTCCGCAGCGACCCGGCGCACGCCGACCATGACACCACCATGTCCGGCCAGCGCCGCCTCCACCGCCAACCTGCCGGCCTGGATGGCCAATTCAAAATCGACCTGCGATGCCAAATGGCGCGAGGCGCGCTGCAAGTAGTCCAATACCGACCAACGTGCCTTGCGCTTGAGACGACGCCCAAGCCAATCCGCCAGCACCGGCGCGGCACCACCCAGTTGCTGGTGCTTACCGCGGTGCCGCCCGGCAAATTCCGACCTCAGTTCCGACCTCAGTTCCGACCAGCGCCGACCGTCGGTGGTACGTGCGCCCTCGGCCACGACCACGACCGCCCACCCCTTGCTGGCCACCTGGCGCTCCACCCGCTGCAACAACGCTGCGGGCGCCACCGGTGCCTCCGGCATCAGGAGCACATGCGGCGCATCGCCCGGCTCACGCCTGGCCAGCGCACTGGCCGCCGCCAGCCAGCCGGCATGCCGCCCCATCACCTCCAGCACATAAATGCGGGTGGAGCTGTTGGCGATCGCCGCCACTTCATGCGCAATCTCCAGCGTGGAGGCGGCGACATATTTCGCGGCCGAACCAAAACCGGGCGAGCAATCCGTCAGCACAATGTCGTTATCAATGGTCTTGGGCACGCCCACCACCGCCAGCGGCCAGCCTGCCTCGAGTGCCCCCCGATGCAACTGCAAGGCGGTGTCCATCGAGCCATTGCCACCGGAAAGAATCACACTGCCGATGTCATACCGGCGCAGCACCTGCAAGATGCCGGCGAGCTCGCGTGCCCGGGCGCGCGGCGCTTCGGCCACCATGGTGCGACAGGTACCAAACACCGCGCCCGGCGTATGCGCCAGCTGCAGCACCTCGGCATCGCTCAGCACATCGGTGTCGAGTAACTCGCCGCTACGCAGGCCGATGAGACCATCGCGCGCGGCGAGAATGCGTTTTGGCAATTGCAATTGTGTGCGCGATGCCGCTGATGCGGCTCGGGCCTCGCGTGCGCGCTGCAGCACCGCACTGGCCGAGGCGTTCAGCACCGGGGTGGGACCACCCGAGGCAAGATAAAGAAGGTTGCGACCGCTCAATGCGTGATCAGCAGGTTATCAATACGCTATTGGCGAGTAATTTCGGCGCGTGGTTTCGACGCGCTACTTCAATGCGTCGAAGGCACGTTCGCGAATGGCCTCGACCGCGCCGGTGCCAGCAATGCAGCGGTACTGCGGTGCGCCTGCGCCGCCCTGCGCCGCCCAGGTCGAGTAGTAATCGACCAGCGGTCGCGTCTGCGCCTGGTACACCTCGAGGCGCTTGCGCACGGTTTCCTCACGGTCGTCATCACGCTGGATCAGCGGCTCACCGGTGAGGTCATCATGATCAGCCACCTTGGGCGGATTGAACTTGAGGTGATAACTGCGACCCGAGGCCGGATGCACCCGGCGTCCGCTCATGCGGGTGATGATCTCCTCGGAGGGCACATCGATTTCCAGGACGAAATCGATGGCCACACCCGAGTTGCGCATTGCTTCGGCCTGGGGAATGGTGCGCGGAAAACCATCGAACAAATAACCCGCCTGGCAGTCGCGGTCTTTCAGCCGCTCCTGCACCAGACCGATGATGATGTCATCCGACACCAGCCCACCGGCATCCATGACCTTTTTAGCCGCCAGGCCGAGTGGTGTGCCGGCCTTGACCGCAGCCCGCAACATGTCGCCAGTGGAAATCTGCGGAATGGAGAATTTTTCCTTGATGTAGCTGGCCTGTGTGCCCTTGCCGGCACCCGGCGGCCCAAGAAGTATCAGACGCATTGGTGTTAATCCCCCGTTTGCTTTGTATTGCCTGGCTGAATTGCGGCGATGCCTAAACCGCGATTATCGCTCGATTTGCAGACGTACCCGTTGCAGATCTTCCGCGGTGTCGACGCCGGCGGCGGGAGCCTGGTCGCAGACGCTGACCGCGATTTCATGTCCATGCCACAACGCGCGCAGCTGCTCCAGCGCCTCGACTTCCTCCAGCGGCGACGGCGAAAGTGTTGCGTACAGGCCGAGAAAGGCCACACGATAGGCATAGATACCGATATGCCGAAAGCAGGGGAACTGCGCTGGCAAGGACTCCGATTGCAATCGCTGCAGCGCCGCCGCATCCGATTGACCGTTCAACCAATCGCCCAGTAACGGCCCCCAGGCATCACGCGCAAACGGTATCGGGGCGCGGCTGAAATAGCGCGCTCGACCGCGCGCATCGCACACTACTTTCACTACATTCGGGTTGAACAAATCCTGCAGCGAGTGCAAACGATGACAGGCGGTGGCCATCGCGGCATCGGCATCGCCCGCCAACATCGCCGCTACGTCGCGAATCAGTGTTGGCGCGATCAGTGGTTCATCACCCTGCACGTTGACCACGATGTCCTGCGCTGCCAGGTTCTTGCGCGCCACCACCTCGGCCAGCCTGTCGGTACCCGAGGGATGATCGGCGCGCGTCATTACCGCTTCAAAACCCGCTCGCTCGACCGCCTCCGCGACCCGTTGATCATCGGTGGCCACCCAGATGTGACGCGCCCCACTCTCGCGTGCACGCTCGGCCACATGCACCACCATTGGCCGACCCGCGATATCGGCCAGCGGCTTGCCAGGCAAACGCGTAGACGCGAACCGCGCCGGAATGATGACGTCGAACATGCTGCGCGCTACCTCAGCCGACCTCAGTCGACGTCTTCGGTGGGTTCGAGTTTGCGCGCTTCGCTCTCGAGCATGACGGGGATGCCATCATTCACCGCGAAGGCCAGGCGATCGGCCTTGCACACCAGCTCGGCGCGATGCCGCAGGTGCAATAGCGGGCCTTTGCAGATCGGACAGACCAGAAGTTCAAGCAGGCGCGGATCCATTGCGTACTCCATCCAGCCGACGATCCAGCCAGTCGAGAAATTCATGATCGGGTTCGGCTTGCACCCGCAAATAGCACAGTCGTTGACGCAAGCCAGCATTGAAGTGTCGGCATTTTACTGCATCCTTTTCCGTCATCACGATCAGATCTGCGCTACCGAACTGCAGATCCTGCTCGACAAACGCATGATGATCGGCAAAGCACTGGGTCTCGAAGCCAGGCACCACAACAGCACCCTCAGAATTATTGGCCTGATGCTGTAACCAACACTGCAGACTGTCGAAAAATCGCTGCGGATGTCCGATGCCGGCCACCGCCTTCAACCGCATCCCCTGCCACCGGGCCAGCGCAAGCGCCACATCCTGTGCCGGGGCCTCGGCCAGCGTATACAGCCCCTCGACCGATAGTTGCATGCGAAAGCGCCGCTGAAGGCCAGCCGCCGAAACCGCCCCGATCGCAGGCCCAATCGCAGCCCCAATCGCAGGCCCAATCGCAGGCCGCTTCAATCCAGCGTCGATCACCGAGCCGAGGTTGACGACGGTGGCATCACAGTGCCGATACGCCGGCTCGCGCAAAGGTCCGGCGGGCAACATCAGGCCATTACCATGACCCCTCCCGTCCTCGACGCAGAGTTCGATGTCGCGTGCCAGGGAATAGTGCTGCAAGCCATCGTCGAGCAGAATCAATTGGCAATCGGCATGCACCGCCAACAGTGACCGCGCACAGGCGGCCCGGTCACGCCCGACCCACACCGGGCAACCGGCCCGGTCAGCCATCAGCCGCGCCTCATCGCCCACCAGCGCAGCCGGCGTGTCAGGCGTCACAGCGATGCCAGCCTGCTCGGTGCCGTGTTGGGTGCGCGCAGCGCCGCCATGTCCGCGACTGACGATGCCAACCCGCAGGCCGCGTGCGAGAAAATGTTGCGCCAGCGCAATCGTGAGCGGGGTCTTGCCAGTGCCACCAACCGTGATATTGCCCACCACCAGCACCGGCACTGGCAAACGCGCCACGCTGATCAGAGCAATGCGGTAGGCAGAGCGTCGCAGCCCCACCACAAGACGAAACAGCAAGGAAAGCGGCCACAGCAAGCAGGACAACCAGCTAAGGCGATACCAGTGACGCTGCGGAAACGACGCCAGGAATTGAGAAGTGGACACGCTTGCGACCAGCGATGCGGGCTGACTGGCTTGACGGCTGATTACTGTGCCCCGCCTTGTTCGACGGCAAAGGCCACCTGACCGTAGCCAGCCTGGCGCGCCGCATCCATCAAGCGCACCACGGCCTGATGGGTGGCGTTGTTATCGGCATTGATCAGCACCACTGGCTCTTTCATGCCCTCGCCGGCACGGCGCATTTCCTCCACCAGAACAGCCATGCTGGTGAAACTGAGCGCACGACGGTTGATCTGATACTGGCCCTGGGCAGTGACTGCCACCACAATCTCGTTGCTGCGCTCTTGCTGCTTCTGAGCATCGGCGGTTGGCAGGTTGATCTGCAGTTCAGCAAATTTCGAGTAGGTAGTAGTGAGCATCAGAAAAATGATGATCACCATCATGACATCGATCATCGGGACCATATTCATCTCAGGGTCCTCGCGGTTGGCGCTACGCCCGCGAAAATTCATTGGCTGTTACCCCGTCCGGCACCGTGCGTCAAATCGACCAGACGCGCGGCGGCACGCTCCATCTCCACCACAAAGCCTTCGACCGCACCCCGGAAGTAGCGAAACATGATCATGGCCGGCACGGCAATGAAAATACCCAGGCCGGTGTTGTAGAGCGCCACCGAGATGCCATGCGCCAGCTGTTGCGGATTGGTACCAGTGGGCGAATTAGCGCCGAAGATTTCAATCATGCCGATCACTGTGCCGAACAGTCCCATCAGCGGGCTGATGGAGGCAATGGTTCCCAGGGTGTTGAGAAAACGCTCCAGCTCATGCGCCACCTGGCGGCCGGCCTCCTCGATGGCCTCCTTGCTGGCTTCACGGGTGTTGCGGGCATTGCGCAGCCCGGCGGCGAGAATGCGCCCGAGCGGCGAATCCTGCTCCAGCTGTTCAATGCTTTGCGGCGTGATCGTGCCCTGGCGGCAGGAATTGAGCACCTGCTCCAGCAGCCCGGGCGGCAATATGCGTTGACGACGCAGCACCATCAGGCGCTCGAAGATCAGTGCCAGGGCAATCACCGAGGCCAAGAGCAAGGGATAAATCGGCCAACCGGCAGCCTGAATGAGAGCGAGCAATGGAAACTCCTTGCGGTGTAACTTTCGACGGAATGCTTGCGAATGAAATTCGACTGGCGGGTATTGCGGCAGCGCAAAGCACCTCAACGCGGTGGTGCCTCTGCAAGCGGCCGACACTTTAGCCGCCGACGACAGCTTCGGCAACAAATGCCGCGCCAGCTTGCCGACGGCGTGGCGGCGGCCTCGTTTTGCGGCTTATCCACATTTCCTGTGGATAAGTGTGTGAGCAAGTATGGGGTAGACCACCTAAGTCTCCCGCCAGTAAGCCTTTTTTGCCACCGCCCTGTTTTTGATCAGAATAATTTACTCAATTAAATCAATAACTTATCTTCTTCATGCTGGGGCAAGGCAATTTTTTGCCACCCCCGGCGTATCAGGGCAGCCCAAGCCCGCGGTGGTAGCGGGATACAATCCGCGCCCACGAATCAAGCGCCAGGAGCACCCGCCAACATGCCGGAAAAGTCCATCCCCTCCGGTAGTTCCGGGACAGTCTTCAACCAGATTCTCAGCGTCTCGGCTCTGGCGCGCAGCGTCCGCGACACGCTGGAGCGTCGCTTCCCGCTGCTCTGGGTGTCGGGGGAAGTCTCCAACTTGCGACCAGCCGCCTCGGGTCATTGGTACTTTGTGCTCAAAGACGCCCATGCCCAGGTGCGATGCGTGATGTTTCGCAATCGCAACCGGCTGCTCGACTGGCCATTGCGAGAGGGCATGCAGGTAGAACTGCAGGGCTTGGTCACCCTGTACGAGGCGCGCGGCGACTTTCAGATCACGGTCGAGAACATGCGGCGGGCGGGTCAGGGTGCGCTGTACGAAGCGTTTCTTCGACTCAAGGATAGTTTGCAGCGCCAGGGACTGTTCGATGCTGCCGCCAAACGCCCCCTGCCATCAAACCCGCAGCGTATTGGCGTCATCACTTCACTGGGAGCTGCTGCGCTGCGCGATGTGCTGAGCACGCTGGCGCGACGCAACCCATCCATTGCCGTGATCGTCTATCCGACTGCGGTGCAAGGTAGCGGCGCAGCGCAGGAGATCGCGCGCACCATTGCCGTCGCCGGACAGCGTGCCGAATGCGATGTACTGATTCTGTGTCGCGGCGGTGGCAGCATCGAAGATCTATGGTCGTTTAATGAGGAAGTGGTGGCGCGTGCCATTCGCGACTGTCCCTTGCCGCTGATCAGCGGTGTGGGCCATGAAACCGATTTCACTATCGCGGATTTCGCCGCCGATCAGCGTGCGCCGACGCCGACTGCTGCGGCTGAACTGGCGGCACCGGCGCGCACGGCATTGCTGCGCCAGTTGCGTGAATTGAGCAACCGAGTGATGCGCCAGCAGACGCGCACGCTGCAGGATGCCGCACAGAGAATGGATCACCTGGCACGGCGCCTGGTGCATCCCGGGCGCAAACTAAATGCGCAATGGCAAGCATTACAGGTTCTACAGCAACGTTTACGCAGGGCCTCAACGCAGTCGCTGCAAACCCGGCAATGGCAACTGCAACAGTTATCGCAACGTCTGCGCGCGCGGCCAGTGCCAATGGACGAATACCAGCGTCGGCTGTCAACGCTGCAGCATCGGATGCAGACCACACACAACAATCGTATGCAATTGCTGCGGCAACGACTGGACGCGCTCGGTGAGAACCTCAACCATCTCGATCCGCTGCGGGTGCTGGATCGTGGCTACGCCATGGTGACTGATGCGCATGGTGTGGTGCTACGCGATGCCAGTCAGGTGACAGTGGGAACACAGATCGCGATCACGCTCGCTAACGGAGAACTTGGCGCCGAAGTGAACCAGTTTTCACCAGCAAAAAAAGCCCAACCAATCAACGAAGAGCGCTGATGGCGCTGTGTTAAGCTGCGCCCGTTTTGACTTGCAGGCTGTCGGCGCGCAACGTATCTCGGCGTGGCGTGGGGCGACCAAGTTGTTAGGCCCAGAACCCATCAATCTCATCAAGGAGGCTTTCCATGGCTGCGATTTTTCAATCACTCGGGCGAACCGTTATCGCCGGCTTCGTACTGCTGCTGATCATCATTGGCCTGGTCAATGGCATCACCGGTACCGCCATCAAATTCGATCACGCCTGGGGGGCCTTCTTCGTGCGCTGGCTGCATGTGTTGTGCGGCATCATGTGGATCGGCATCCTGTGGTATTTCAACTTCGTGCAAACGCCTTCAATGCCGAAGATTCCCGACGAGCAAAAGCCAGCCGTGACCAAAGTCATCGCGCCGACCGCGCTGTTCTGGTTCCGTCATGCCGCGCTGTGGACCGTGGTCACCGGTCTGGTTGTGGCGACCATGAATGGCTACCTGGGGCAAGCGCTCACCCTGCAGGCACCGTTTGTGGCCATCGGTATCGGCATGTGGCTG
>CAIPUP010000335.1 GCA_903868285.1 uncultured beta proteobacterium | reverse complement strand
CGCACTGGCGCGTGCCGGCAAAAAGCCCAGGAAACTGAACTCGGTACGCAGCATGCCGGCTGCCGACAGTGCCGTAATCAGCGCACTCGGTCCGGGCAGCGGCACCACTCGGATGCCGCGCGCATGCGCCATCGCTACCAGAACCGCCCCAGGATCGGAAATCGCCGGGGTACCGGCATCGCTCACCAGCGCCACGCTGGACCCAGCGGCAATCATGGTCAGCAACTCCGGTGCGGCACGTTGCTCGTTGTGGGCATGCAGGGACTGGGTACGCACACGAATGCCATGCCGGTCCAGCAATCGCTGCACATGTCGTGTGTCCTCGGCCGCCACCACCGCCACCGAGGCCAGCACCTGCAGCGCACGCGCAGTGATGTCCTCCAGGTTGCCGATCGGCGTTGCCACGACATACAGACAGGCCTCTCTTTGCAGCACCTGCGTTTGAACATCATCCATCGAGTACGGATCTTTACGGTTTATGTGCGGGGTTGAACCGGAACTTGCGTCGGTGGGGGTAGTACGTTGTTGATTGTTTACTAATGGGTAACGGTCAAAGTGCATTGTCTGATGCCATGACGTTAATGGCAACCGATCCGGGCCATCAGCGTTAAGCGCCGATGCCACCGAACCGCATCAGGCCCCGAGCGGCCAAAACCACGATTGCAGAGCATGCCGCCCGCCGCGCCAGCGGCCGGGCGGCTGAAGACCTCGCAGCACGCTATTTACAGGCGCACGGGCTGCAATTGCTGGCCCGTAATGTGCGCTGCCGCGCCGGGGAAATCGATCTGGTGTTGCGCGAGCGCGAGCAGATCGTGTTTGTCGAAGTCAGACTGCGCCGCAACGCCCGCTATGGTGGTGCGGCCTACAGCATTGATTACCGCAAGCAAGCAAAACTACTGGCCACTGCCCGTTACTGGTTGCGCGGCCGCATCGAACAAGCCTGCCGCTTCGATGTGGTGTTGATGGATGCGGCACAGGAAGATCGCATTCAATGGATACGCAATGCCTTTGGCGAATAGTGCAGGCTTGCGCATCCTGTTGCTCTTGTGTGTGGCCGTCAGCCACAACCAAGCCATGGCCGAGACCGTGCGCATGCTGATACAGAGCGCAGCCGTGGCCGGCTTTCGCCATCACCAGGCACCGACTCTTTTTGATCAACTACGCCCCGGCGATACGCTCATCCTGAAGCGCGAACCGGACAACCCCTATGACCGCCATGCAATCCAGGTGTTGTGGCAGGGGCAACTGCTCGGTTATGTGCCACGCCGCAACAATCAGGCGCTGGCCTGGGCTCTGGATCAGAACCGGCAGCTCAGCGACCCGCAGCTTAGCGACCAACACAACGCCGAGCGCAATTTCCACCGCAACTTCCAAATCAGCGCGCGCATCAGCGCATTGCATGCCCGGGCAAGGCCACGAGGACGGATCGAGTTTGATGTCTTCCTGGAGTAGAATCGTCAGCTATGCCCAAGCCCCTATCCCCGAGCGAAAGCCTCTCGGAAAACCCCAATGTGGCCGATCCTTCCCAGGATCCGCTGGCACAACGCATCCAGGCGCATTTCCAGGAAAGCATCGAGGTCAAGAGGCGTACCCTGGATGTGCTGCGGGATCCGATTCAGGATGCGGTGCAAAGCATGGTGCAGTGCCTGCTTGGCAGCGGCAAGATCATGGCCTGCGGCAATGGTGGCTCGGCCGCCGACGCCCAACATTTCGCCGCCGAACTGCTCAACCGCTTCGAGCGCGAGCGCCCGCCACTGGCGGCCATCGCCCTCACCACCGATAGCTCCACCTTGACCGCGATCGGTAACGACTACGATTTCGATCAGATCTTTTCCAAGCAGGTCAGCGCGCTCGCTCAGCCGGGCGATGTATTGCTGGCGATATCCACCAGCGGTAATTCACGTAACGTCTTGCGTGCGATTGAAGTAGCGCATGAACGCGAAGTCAAGGTCATCGCCCTCACCGGACGCGACGGTGGCACCATCGGACAAGCGCTGACATCGGGCGACATTCACCTTTGTGTACCCGATCCACGTACCGCCCGCATTCAGGAAGTGCATTTGCTGGTACTGCATTGCCTGTGCGACGGCATCGATTACACCCTACTGGGAGTTGAATCATGAACAAATCTGCCATGACCATTCGCCGAATTGTTATCTCGGGCCTGCTGCTTTCTGGCGTGCTCGCACTGCAAGGCTGTATCGAAGCGGTCATCGTCGGCGGTGCCGCCAGCGGGGTGCTGGTCATTGCCGATCGCCGCCAACCGGACGTGATGGCCAGCGACGAGCGCATCGAAATCCAGATCGGACAACGCCTGGGCGATCAGTTCAAGACCGCGCATATCAACACCATCAGCTACAACAAGATGGTGCTGCTGACCGGCGAGGTGGCCAACGCCGCAGCCAAGGCCCAAGCAGAAAAAATTGCACAGTCCATTTCGGAAGTTCGCAGCGTGGTGAACGAACTGCAGATCGGGCCGGCATCGTCCTTCGGCAATCGCGGTAACGACAGCTTCATTTCCGGCAAGGTCAAAGCCGCCTTTATCAGTCACGCCAAATTCCAGCCCAATCACGTCAAGGTCATCACCGAGGGTGGGGTGGTGTATCTGCTTGGCCTGGTGACCCGTGGCGAAGCCGAGACGGCAACCGAGATCGCCCGCACCGTTGGTGGCGTTCAAAAAGTGGTGCGGGTGTTCGAATACATTGCTGCGCCGCCTGCCAACGAGGCACCCGCCGCGGCTGGCGATAGCGCCAAGAAGTAATCGGCGCGCTAACCCAGAAAAGGATCATCCATGTACGGCATCGACCAGAGCGTCATCGATCGGGTGATTTCCCGTCGTGGCAAGTTGCATTGCTTTGACAGCTATCAGGCTTCGCGCTGCGCGCTCGTCGTCATCGACCTGCAAAACTACTTCATGGCACCCGGGCATATGGCGGCGGTGGCATCCGCTCCAGCCATCGTCGATACCGTCAACACCGCAGCCAAGGCCATGCGTGCTGCTGGCGGCACGGTGATCTGGGTTGTCACCGATGCCGACAATGCCGACAAGCAATGGCCCAGCCTGCACAGCCATATGCTGACCCCGCACTCCAGCGCGCGCCGACTGGCCGATCTGGGCAAGGGCAGCGAAGGCTACAAACTCTGGCCGGCGCTGCAGGTCGAGCCGCAGGATCTGCATGTGGTGAAGCTTCGTTACAGCGCCTTTATCCAGGGCTCCTCCAACCTGGAACAGCTGCTGCGCGAGCGCCATATCGACACCATCATGATTGCCGGCACTGCAACCAATGTCTGCTGCGAATCCACCGCGCGCGACGGCATGATGCTGAATTTTCATTGCGTCATGCTGGCCGATGCCAATGCCGCCGCCGATGACGCCACCCAGTCGGCCTCGCTGGCCAACTGCTTGCTGTTTTTCGGCGATGTGATGAATGTGTCGGAGATGGCGCAGCGGCTGCGCTGATCAATACCGTGGCGGTGGGTTTCGAACAAAAAATCGTTGCGCCTTCTGAGCTGGCGCAAGCGGTTGGCAACTTGCCGCGGCCACTGGTGTTCACCAATGGCGTGTTCGACATCCTGCATCGCGGCCATGTGACCTATCTGGCCGAGGCGCGCGCCCTGGGCGCGAGTCTGATCGTGGCACTGAATGATGATGATTCAGTACGCCGACTGGCCAAGGGGCCGGACCGTCCGATCAATGCCCTGCCGGATCGTCTGGCGGTGATGGCGGCACTGGAGTCAGTGGCCATGGTGAGCTGGTTCGGTGACGACACGCCGCTACAGCTCATTCATCTTTGCCGACCGGATGTGTTGGTGAAAGGTGGCGATTGGCCGGTGCATGCCATCGTTGGCGCCAATGAAGTGCTGTCCTGGGGCGGGCGGGTACAGTCCATCGACTTTGCGCATCAACGCTCAACCACTTCTCTGCTGCAAAAAATTCGCGCCGCCGAACAAAAAAACCAAGGCTAGGGCATCTCGCCCCGGTTGGCCTTGCGCGCAGCATCGCCTCCTGCCGCAGGCATGCACTCCCGGACATCGGTAGCCGTGATCGCGCTCTTCAATTCACCCAAACGCGATACCAGTGCGGGTTCAGCATCACGCACCCGGAACCACCATTTCTTGACGACCGTTTCCCTGACGCCAACCTGGGCCGAGCGCACACCCTTGTCGCGCAGTTTTTCCAGTTGTAATTGCGCTGCCTCGGCACTGCGAAAAGCACCGAGGTGGATGGCGTGTCGCCAGGTGGGGTCGTCTTGCACGATAAAAAATTGCTCGATACCCAATTGTTTGAGCTCGGTCGCTTTCTGATTGGCCAACTGGCGATTACCCTGCGTCGGCATATAGAGCCAATGCGTGCTGCGCTCCACCTCATCGCGTGCGATCAGCCGGTCACCAAGATTGAACGGTACGAGTAACCCACGCGCGGTGGCGAGCTCAGCCTCGGCCACTGGCCCCCACTCCATGCAGACCGGAACCCCTTCGACGCGGGGCGTAAGGATGCCTCCCGAGGCCAGAGCCGAAACTTCCTGCGCCGTCAGCAAGCGTATTGATTCTGGATTGAGCTGCTGATGCAGTAGCTGCATATCCTCCGCATTACGCTGATCAAACCATTGCGTGATACCAGCAAAGCCAAGATTGGCCAGCAATAACCCGATGGCGATCCATTTCATCGCACGATACATAGACCCAGCTCCTTCAGGAGGCTTGCGCCAGTAGCGCGAGTCCATCCAATACCAAATTGTCCACCCGCTGATGCGCGATATCGAGCTGCGCCGACAGCGTGGCAGCATCACCACCGGTAATCAGGCATTGCGCTTGCGATGGCAGCCGCCGCATCATGCCTCTGATCGCACCACACGCCGCCTCCAGACAGCCGGTGGCAATCGCCTCGGCAGTATCGCGTGGCCACTCGGCATACTGACCTGGCGACAAGGGCAGACCCGCAGTGCCTGCAGCGAGCGACTGCTGCATCAGACGCAATCCCGGGGTAATGATGCCGCCCAGAAATACACCTTGCGCATCCAGCATGTCTGCGGTCAGCGCGGTGCCGGCCGATACCACCAACTGCGGCCCTGCCTGGCGTTGCCGCGCGGCAATCAAGGCGGCCCAGCGATCCGCGCCCAGCCTTTCTGGCTGCTGGTAGCGGTTAATCACACCAGCGCGTTCGGTGCTGGCGATCAACCATTCCACCGGCACCCCCCAACGGTCGGTCAGCGCCCGCAGCGCCTGCTCAACAGCGGCACCGGCGACATTGGCAATGATGACGCGCGATGGTCGCGGCTGCGCTGCCAGCATCGCATCCAAGGTCGACAGCGCCGCCTGCCCCAGCACGCCTTGCTGCACGCGTGCTGCCGCCATGTCGCTACCGACCGGGTACGGGCCCGGCTGATAGAGCGCCCATTTGATACGGGTATTGCCGCAATCCACTGCAAGAATCATTGTGTTGGCTTTCCTGTCTCGAACGACATCATTGGCTTTGCCCGACGCCTGCTGCAGCGCGCAGACTGAGCTCGCCCGCGACAAAACGTTGTTCACCCTGCGGTGTGTCCAGCACCAGCGCACCCACGCCATCCACCCCACGGCTCACGCCATGCACGCAGCGTCCAGCGGCATCGCGCAGCATCACTGCACGATCGCGAAAAGCATCCAGGCTCTGCCACGCCGGCAGCAGGGGTGCAAAGCCCGACTGCGTGAACTGCGGCAACAGCAGCGACAACTCCCGCAGCACCTGCTGCAACACCGCCAGGCGCGAGGGTTGCAGGCTGTCGGCAGCGCGCAGACTGGCGACGGGCAAGTCCAGCCGGGGAACTTCCGTCGCTGTATCGGTGGATATCCCTGCTGCTGCACCCATCGACGCTGGCATCACCGTGCTTGCGAGCGCGGGTCCGACATTCAATCCGATGCCGATCACCACCTGCAACGGCCCTTCTGGCTGTGTGCTGGCCTCGACCAGAATACCGCCGAGCTTGGCCTGCCCCAGCAATAAATCATTCGGCCACTTCAGTTGTACCGCCGGCGCAAAGCGATGCAATGCCCGCGCCACCGCAACACCCACCACCAGTGACAGCGCAGACAACGCGGGCGGTGCCTGATCAAATCGCCACAGCAGGGAAAACGCCAGTCCCTGCCCGAGCGGGCTGTGCCAGGCATTGCCGCGTCGACCACGCCCCTGCGTCTGATGCTCGGTCAACAGCAGGCTGGCGTGCGGCGCACCCTGACGCGCCCGCTGCATCAACAAGGTATTGGTGGAGTCGCAGCTATCCTCGAACATCAGGTGCCAGGGAAAAAAACCCTCTTCTGAAACAGCGTCGCTACCCGGCTGCAACAGATCGGGCCGACGCTGTAAGCGATAACCCAAAGGCTGCTGCGTGATGGCAATACCCTGTTCACGCAACACCGCCATACCCTGATGCACTGCGGTCAAGGACAAATCGCAGGCGGCAGCCAGGGTCGCAGCCTGATGCAGCGGCTGGACGTCAGTGCCCGCTTCATAGGCCGCATTCATCACCCGCAACAGGCGCAGCAACGCCGGCCAGGACGGCGCGGGCTGCGATGCCTGGACTGCAATGTCGGGTTTGGACAAGAACATGTGTCGACTGGAATTTCTGTGGTGATCTAGTGCAAGTACTGAAACGAGCCAGCAGGAGCCACTATTGTCGCCCACGCCGGCAGAACCGAACCCGGCCCCTATAATGCGCCGCGACTTTGCCAGCTCACCCAGGATGCCGAACATGACGCCTCGCCTGCAAGAACGCTATAACCTATTGTTTTTATTGATATTTTTGATATCCGCGCCAGCATTGGCGGTAACTGAGATTCGGCTCTGGCACGCCATGGAGGGCGTTCCGGCCCAGACGCTGGGGCGCATGGTGCAGCGCTTCAACGCGCAGCACCCTGAAATCAAGGTGGTGGCCGAGTTCAAGGGCAGCTATGGCGAAGCCCTGTCGGGTGCCATCGCCAGCACGCCGGGCGCCAACGGCCCGCACCTGCTGCAATCGCCGGACGCCTCGGCCAACCTGCTGACCGAAACACCCGGTCGCATCCGCAGCCTGCATCAACTGCTGAGCGAAACCAAGACCGCACTGGATACCCACCACTACTATCCGGCCATCGCAGCCGCCTATGCCGACCGGCGCGGCGGACTGCTGGCGCTGCCGTTCAATGTCTCCACGCCGGTGTTTGTCTACAACCGTGAGGCGTTTCGCAAAGCCGGCCTGAACCCCGATCAGCCACCCAAGACCTGGCGCGATGTGCAGGCCGCAGCCTTGCGCATCAGCAAGGCGGGCATGGAATGCGCCTACACCAGCGGCATGGCCTCCTGGGTGCATCTGGAGAACCTCGCCGCCTGGCATAACGAGCCATTTGCCACCAATGACAATGGTCACCTTCTGCATGCTGGCCATGCTGGGCATGCAGGTCATGGCGGCGCAGCGGCAAAAGCAGAGCGCGGTGCGCGTGGCAACAGCAAGCTGGTCATCAATGGCGAACTGGCGATGCGACATCTCAGCCTGCTGTCGTCCTGGGTCAAGGGCGGGCTGTTCACCCCGGCCGCAAGCGCCGGCGAGGCCGAGCGCAATTTCATGAGCGGTCAGTGCGCCATGCTGACCAGTGAAGCACCAGCGCTGCGCGAACTCGCGGCTGGTTCGAATCTGGATGTGGCGGTAGCCGCGCTGCCCTATTACGAAGAGTTCAGCGGCGCACCCTTCAATACCCTGGCTGGTGGCGCAGCACTCTGGGTGATGGGTGGCAAGAGCAGCGCGGAGAATCGCGCCAGCGCACGCTTTCTTGCCTATATCGCCAGCCCGGCAGCACAGGCTGAGTGGAGCGAGGAAACCGGCTATCTGCCCACCACCCCGGCTGGCACCAGCAGCCTGCAACAACGCGGCTGGCTGGGCCGCCTGCCCGGCGCGCAGGCGGCAATACAGCAACTCTCGCGTAAAGCGCAATCGCACAGTCGTGGATTACGACTGGGGGACTTCCAGAAAATTCGCGCCATCCTGGATCAGGAGCTGGATACGGTGTGGCAATCCAGCAAGACCCCAAAGGAAGCACTCGATTCAGCCGTCGAACAAAGCAACCTGCTGCTGAAGGATTTTGAGCAACGGCTGCGAACGACGCAGTTGGCATCGCAGTCGGCATCGCAGCCCACGCAGCAGCCAGTACAGGAGTCCGCGGCAGCAGCGCCCGCCAAGCCGCTCAAACGCGCAAAAAAATAAGCGCGCCCGGTCAATGCTCTGGGTCAATGCTCTGGGTCAATGATCTTCGTGATCGACCGCCAGAGCCACCAGCACGCGTGACACCAGGTTGTAGCCACCGATAGTGGTCGCCAGTTCCACCACTTCACGATCATTGAAGTGCTGTTTCAGGCTGGTCATGATGGCCGCTGGCACATCGATGCGCGTGGTCATGGCATCGGTACAGGCCAGCACCGCGCGTTCCCGCGGGGTGTAGCAATCCGACACCTGCCAGGCTGGCAAGTCATCGATCTTTTGCTGCGATATGCCGGCCTTGAGCGCATGCGGTACATGCGCTGCATGTTCATAGTCGGCACGATTGATCAGCGCCACGCGCAGGATTGCCAGCTCGCGGCAACCGGCATCGAGCTGGGCGCGCTGGCGTATCGCAGTAAATAGCGCCAGCCAGCCCTCGGCGATTGGCGGGCTGTTGAGCAGCGCCTTGTATAAGTTCAGCAGGCGACCGCCACGCTCGGCTTTGATACGCGTGACCAGTGCGGCCAGTTCCGGTTTGTCGTGCTCGCCAATCAGTGGGACTTTTGCCATGCATTGCTCCTGCCAGGTGTTGAACGAGAACGACGCTAAAACGGCAGCACCGCATCGGGTTTGAGCGGCGACAGCGCCTGACGAAACGCCGCCTGAATGCGCGCCAGCGCCTGTGGGTTGTCAGCTTCGAAACGCAACACGATCACCGGCGTGGTGTTGGAAGCGCGTGCCAGCCCGAAGCCATCGGCATACTCCACCCGCACACCATCCAGGGTGATCACTTCCTTCGCACCTGCAAACTGCGCCTGCTGTTGCAGCTGTTGAATCAGCGCATGCGGCTCGCCTTCCTGCAGTTTCCATTGCAACTCCGGCGTGCTCAGACTATCGGGCAGCGCTTCCAGTACCGCACCCGGGTTGGCTTCCCTGGACAGGATTTCCAGCAAGCGTGCTGCGGCATACAGGCCGTCATCAAAGCCGTACCAGCGTTCGCCAAAAAAGATGTGTCCGCTCATCTCACCAGCCAGTGGCGCCTTGCGCTCTTTCATCCGGGCCTTGATCAGTGAATGACCGGTACGCCACATGCTGGGCACTCCGCCATGCTGGCGTATCCAGGGTGCCAATTGCCGCGTGCACTTCACGTCATAGATGATCTCGGCGCCGG
>CAIPUP010000334.1 GCA_903868285.1 uncultured beta proteobacterium | reverse complement strand
GTCTGAAGAACCGCCCGTTCATTCATTTGCATCCGACTTCACGCTGGCAATTCAAATGCTGGACGGTGCCGGGTATGGCCGGTCTGATCCGTGCACTGGTGAGCCAGGGGCATGCGGTGGTGGTGACCGCCGCACCCGATGCGGCCGAGCGCGCCAGGGTGGCGGAAATGCTGGCCGCAGCATCGATCAATTCGCAAGCGCATCCCGCCGCTTCGCCGCCGGCAGGCTTGATTGCTGATCTGTCGGGTCAGCTCAGTCTCAAGCAGCTGGCGGCACTGAGTGCGAGGGCGCGGCTGTTTGTGGGTGTGGATTCGGCGCCGATGCATATCGCGGCGGCCAGCGGCACTCCGGTGGTGGCCTTGTTCGGTCCGAGCGGCGATGTGGAATGGGGGCCATGGGGAAGTGGGCATCGTGTTCTGAGCTCCAGGCAGCACGCTTGTCGTCCGTGTGGTCAGGACGGCTGCGGCGGTGGCAAGTTGTCGGAGTGCCTGACCAGCCTGACGCTGGCGCAAGTGCAGTCGGCGGTGTTCGAGGCGCTGGCGACGCAGACCACTGAGTAATGTGGGCTGACTGATGTGGGCTGACGGATGTAGGCTGAACGATGCGGACCACCTGATGCGGGTTTGCCATCGAATCGTTGCGAAGGGCCTTGCCCTGCTGGTGGGTGGGGCATTGGCCTTTGGCGCCAGTCTGCTGTGGTCGGCATCGAATGCTGCGCAGCCATCGTCACTACAGCGCCTGGACGATCGCGGTAAAACCATTCGTCTGTCGCAGCCAGCGCGGCGGGTGGTGACGCTGGCGCCACACCTGGCCGAGCTGGCCGAAGCGGCCGGTGCAACCCTGGTGGGGGTGTCTGCCTTCACTGCCGATAGCGCCATGACGCGAGCCTTGCCGCGTGTGGCCGACAGTGTGCGCCTGGACTTCGAACGCATCCTGGCCTTGCAACCCGATCTGGTGCTGGCCTGGCGCAGCGGTAACCCACCTGCGGCGCTGGCCCGGCTGGAGGCGCTCGGCCTCACTGTGCATGTGTCCGAGCCACAGCGGCTGGAGGATGTGGCCCGGCTGTTGCGCGAGTTCGGCATGCTGGCCGGCGATGCCAGCCTGGCCGAGCAGCGTGCGCAGCAGTTCTTGCAGCAGCGCGACGCCTTGCTGCAACAGCAGGCGCAACGAAGCGAGGCACCGATGCCGCTGCTGGTGGAGTTGTGGCATCAGCCGTTGTTGCTGCTGGGCGGGCAGCAGCTGGCCAACGATGTGCTGCTGCTGTGCGGGGCGCGTAATCGCTATGCCGATCAGCCTGGAACCACGCTGACGCTGTCGATGGAACAAGTGCTGCGCGATGATCCGGGCTTCATCCTGAGTACCAGTCGTGATGCCGTCGCAGCGCAGCAGTTCTGGGGCCGTCATCCGTCCTTGCGCGCCGTGCGTCAGGGCGGGCTGGTCGTGTTTGAGGACCCGCGTCTGTTCAGCATGGGGCCTGGTGTGCTGCAGGTGGCGCAGTCGCTTTGTCCACGCATCGCGACTGCGCGTCAGCGCGCGGCGATGGCGCATGGTGCGGTGGCCAAGCCATGAAGCTGGCCCTGGTGCGGCAGCGTTACAACCCCTATGGCGGCGCCGAGCGCTTTGTCGAACGTGCGGTGTCAGCCTTGGCTGATCTGGGTGTGTCGGTGACCGTGGTGGCGCGCGACTGGACCGCCGCACCTTCTGCGAATATGACGCTGCTGCGCTGCAATCCGTTCTACTTCGGTCGCCGCTGGCGCGATCGTTCGTTTGCGCAGGCGGTTTGCCACACGCTGTCGCGGCAATCCTTCGATCTGGTGCAGTCGCACGAGCGGTTGTCCTGCTGTGATGTCTATCGTGCCGGTGACGGCGTGCATGCGCAGTGGCTGGCCAATCGCGCCCGGCTGCGCTCTGACTGGCAGGCGGCGCTACTGGCGTATTCGCCGTATCACCGCGCGCTGCTGCAGGCTGAGCGCGAGATGTTTGCCAGCCCGCGTCTGCGTGCAGTGATCTGCAATTCGCGCATGGTGGCTGAGGAAATCGCGCACTGGTATCAGGTGCCGCAGCACAAGCTGCGACTGATCTACAACGGCATTGATTTGCAGAGTTTTCATCCTGGCTTGCGCCAGCAGCATGCGCAGTCCATTCGTGCAGCACATGCCATTCCGGCGCAGGCACCGTTGTTGTTGTTCGTCGGTGCCGGGTTCGAGCGCAAGGGCGTGGCGCGATTGCTGCAGGCACTGGCGCTGTTGCAAAGCAGCGCCAGTGTGGCGGCCGATCAGGCGCCGCGTCTGGTGGTGGTCGGTGCGGATAAATCGCTGCCGGCCATGCAGCGACTGGCGCAGCAACTCGGGCTCGCCGCACGGGTGCTGTTTACCGGGGGATTGCCGGATGTGCGTCCCTGGTACGGCGCTGCCGACTGTCTGGTGTTGCCAACGCTGTACGACCCCTTTCCCAATGCCGCGCTGGAGGCACTGGCCT
>CAIPUP010000333.1 GCA_903868285.1 uncultured beta proteobacterium | reverse complement strand
GTCGAAGCAGGCACCAAAATGCTGCAATTTGCGCCGGCAGCGTTACCAATGGTGCAAAGTGTGCCGGCAGTTACTTCGGCTCTGCAGCCGCAATTGAGCGACGGCGTGCACAGCTTCTTCCAACCCACCACTGAGGCCGAGCTGCAACAGCTGCTGAACTTGTATCCACAAGCCGCGCTGGTGGCCGGGGCCACCGATCTCGGTCTGGAACTGACCCAGCGTCATCGCCAGTACGCGCAGTTGATCAGCGTGGGCGCCATCACCAGCCTGGCCCAGTTCGAATGGCAGGACGACCAATTGCTGATCGGTGCCGCGCTGCCTTACACCGATCTGGAAAGCCGCGCACATGAACTGTCGATCCCGCTGAAGCGGCTGCTGCATCGCCTTGGCTCGCGCCAGATCCGCAACCAGGGCACCATCGGCGGCAATATCGCCAACGGCTCGCCGATTGCCGACATGCCGCCCGTGCTGTTGGCCTGGGACGCCGACATCGAAATTGTCGACAGCAGCGGTAAGCGCACATGGCATCCACTCAGCAGCGTCTACCTTGGTTATCGCCTGACCATAGTGCAGGCAGGCCAGTACATCGCCCGCATCCGCCTCAGCCGTGCCGCTCTCGATCGCCCACATCGCTTCTATAAAGTCAGCAAACGTTTTGAGGACGATATCTCTGCCGTGCTCGGCGCCTTCTCGCTGGAACTTGCGAGCGGCAGGATCGGTGCTGCGCGGCTGGCTTTCGGCGGCGTCGCTGCAACGCCGGTGCGCGCAACAGCAACCGAAGCCTTGCTCACAGGCCGCACGCTGTCCGACGCCTTGATCGCCAGTGCCTGCGACACGCTCAAAAACGAGTTGAAGCCGATCAGCGATGTGCGCGCCAGCAGCGCCTACCGCAGCGAAATGGCAGCGAATACCCTGCAACGTGCCTTGCTTGAACTTGGCAGCGGCCTTGAGCTGGAAGTGCATCACTATCCGGCCGGCAATGAGGCAGCACTCTATGTGTGAGCGGGAGTCTGCATGCGCAAGCTGATAGACAGCACCGCACCGGTGCCGGCGCTGTTCCGCAGCGTCGGCCACAGCGTCAAACACGAATCCGCAGCACGCCATGTGGCAGGCACTGCTATCTATATTGATGACATGCCGCTCACCGCACGTCATCTGCATGTGGCAATCGGCATCACCAACATTGCCGCCGGCAGTATCAAACTGCTTGATGTCAGTGCGGTGCGCACGATGCCAGGCGTGGTGGACGTGATCGTGCAGGCTGATATTCCCGGCAAGATTGATATAGCGCCGGTGTTCGATGGCGATCCGCTGTTGGCTGGCTCCACGGTGCAGTTCCATGGTCAGGCCTTGTTTGCCGTAGCCGCTACCAGTTTTGCCGCAGCGCAGCGCGCGGTGGCGCAAGTGAAAGTCGAATACGAACCCTTGCCTGGCCAACAAAGCGTGGCGCTGGCAGCCGAGGCGCAGGACTTCGTGGTGCCATCGCACTTCATCAGCCGTGGTGATGTGGCAGCTGCGTTTACGTCGGCGCCGCACACCCTCAGCGGCCATATCGAAATCCACGGGCAGGAACATTTCTATCTTGAAGGCCAGATCTCGGAAGCAATGCCGGCGGAAGAGGGCGGTGTCGTGGTGCTGAGTTCGAGCCAGCATCCGGCCGAACTGCAGAAGCTGATCGCCGAAGTGCTGGATGTACCCATGCACAAAGTGGTGGTTGAGGTGCGCCGCATGGGCGGTGGTTTTGGCGGCAAGGAAACCCAGGCAGCAATGCCTGCCTGTATTGCTGCCTTGTTCGCGCGTCGCACCGGCCGCCCGGTGCGTTGCCGGCTGCCGCGCAAAACCGACATGCTTGTTACCGGCAAACGCCACCCCTTCAGCAGTGATTACAGCGCCGCTTTTGACGCCGAGGGCCGCATTCTCGGCGCCGAACTGGTATTGGCCGCCGACTGCGGCTGCAGTGCTGATCTGTCGATGGGCATTGTTGATCGCGCCGTGCAGCACGCTGATAACGCCTATTACATGCCCAATGTGGCGATCCGCGGCTTGCCGTGCCGTACCAACAAAGTATCGAACACCGCCTTCCGCGGCTTCGGCGCGCCGCAAGGCATGCTGACCACCGAAGCGATGATGGACGACATCGCCCGCGCTGTGGGCCGCGATCCGCTCGATGTACGTTTGCTCAATCTCTATGGCCCCGGCCGCGCCACCACGCCGTACGGCCAGGAGATTGAAGACCATGTATTGCCTGATCTGCTGGCGCAATTGGCAGCTAGTGCGGACTACCGCAAACGCCGCGCCGCGATCGCAACCAGTAATGCCGACTCACCGGTGATGCGTAAGGGGCTTGCGCTGACTCCGGTGAAGTTCGGCATTTCCTTTACCACCACCCATCTCAACCAGGCGGGCGCGCAGGTGGCCATCTATACCGATGGCAGCATTCACCTGAACCACGGCGGCACCGAGATGGGCCAGGGTCTGTTCATCAAGGTGGCGCAGGTAGTGGCGTCGGCGTTCGGGGTGGATGTGTCGCAGGTGATGGCGAGTGCGACGCGTACCGACAAAGTACCGAATACCTCGCCCACTGCAGCCTCTGCCGGTAGCGACATGAATGGCATGGCGGCGCTGGACGCCTGCAACAAGATCAAGTCAGGTCTTGTCGATTTCGCTTGTAGTACTTATGACTGCGCCACGGCCGATGTGCACTTCACTGAAGGCCAGGTGCGGGTGGGGCCCCTTACGTTCGCCTTTGCCGATTTCATCAAGCAGGCCTATCTGGGCAGGGTCCCGCTGTTTTCGAGTGGTTTCTACCGTACACCGAAAATCTGGTACGACCGCAAGCGGGGCCAGGGACGGCCGTTCTTTTACTTCGCCAATGGTGCTGCCTGCGCTGAAGTGACTGTCAGTGCGCTTACCGGTGAATACCGCGTCGATCGAATCGATATCCTGCATGACGTCGGCACCTCACTGAATCCTGATATCGACATTGGTCAAATCGAAGGTGGTTTTGTGCAAGGCATGGGTTGGCTTACCACCGAAGAGATGAGCTGGAATGCCGACGGTGTAATCACCTCCAACAGTCCGGCCAACTACAAGATTCCCACCTCGGCTGACGTGCCGGCTGCCTTCAACGTTGCCTTGTTCCAACGCCCCAACGGTGAAGACAGCATTCATCGCTCCAAGGCGGTAGGGGAACCGCCACTAATGCTGGCGAATTCCGTGTGGTGTGCGCTGCGTGATGCCTGTTCCAGTTTTGCCGGTTACCGCATGAACCCGGTGTTGAAAGCGCCGGCCACACCGGAGCAGGTGTATTGGGCCGTGCAGCAGGCCAAGGCATTTGCTGCCATCGGGAAATCCAGATGAAAACTACGGAGGAGCGCGACAACTGGGCCTCAGCGCTGCTGGCATGCCGCCAACGCGGTGAAGCCCATGCACTCGCTACCGTGATCGCCACCAGCGGCTCCACTCCGCGCGACAGCGGCAGCAAGATGCTGGTAACCACCGACACTGTCGTGGCGTCGATAGGCGGTGGTGGGCTCGAACAACTGGTAGTCAATCGCGCGCGTGAGTTGCTTGCTACCTCACAGGATTGCCAGGAGCTGCGCCAGTTCGCGCTCGGTGCCGAAGCACAACAATGCTGTGGCGGCAGCATGACGGTACTGCTCGAATTTTTTGCTGCTGCTGAACCACAACTGGTGATCTTCGGCGCCGGCCATGTGTGCCACGCGCTGGTCAGCATCACCGGGCGCTTGTCGCTGCGCACGCTGGTGGTCGATTCAAGACCGGAGCTGCTGGCCGCGTTGCCACACAGTGATCGCGTCCGCACGCTGTGCACCGATGATCCGGTGGAAGTGTGCAGTAGCCTCAACGACAACAGCCTGCTGCTGGTGATGACCCACGATCACCGCCTCGATTACTCACTGGTGCGCACTTTGCTGGAGCCCTGGCGCTGGTCGCTGCTCGGCATGATCGGCTCTGCCACCAAGGCGCATCGCTTTCGCATGCGGCTGCGCAACGACGGCATCCGTGAAAGCGATTTGCAGAATCTGCAGAGCCCGATCGGCATCACTGGTTTGAAAGGCAAGCTGCCGATGGAAGTGGCGGTGTCGGTGAGTGCCGGCTTGATGCAGCACCTGCAAGGCATGGCGCAGCCACGCGCCGTGCCAGACTGGCGCGCCACCAAGGCGCTGCTGAAACAGGCGCGGGAAGCGTGACATGCGCATCGCCGAGTTCAACCGCTTGAGTGAAAACGCTGCCGCCAACACGTTGATGCACTGTTGCCACAGCCATAAATGGGTAGCGCGCATGCTGGCTGAGCGTCCATTCGCCGATATCCAGGCAATGCTGCAAAACGCCACCAGTTGCTGGACCGACATCGACGACAGCGATCTGCTCGAAGCCTTCAGTGGCCATGCCCGCATCGGCGACCTCGACCAGCTTCGCGACAAATATTCACGTGCCCACGCCGAACAGGGCCAGGTGGCAGCAGCTGACGACAGCGTGCTGCGTGCCTTGTACGAGCTGAATCTCGACTACGAAAAGCGCAACGGCTTCATCTTCATCGTGTGTGCCAGCGGCAAATCGGCCGAGGCTATGCTCGCCATTCTCAAACAACGGCTGCCCAACACGCGTGCGCAGGAACTGAAGAACGCCGCCGCAGAACAGGACAAGATCACGGCGATCCGCTTGCGCGCCTTGTTCGTAGATGAAGCAGCACTGGAAGCAAGATCAACGGAAGGAATATCAACATGACCAGCGCCAGTCTCAGCTCCCATGTGCTCGATCTGCAAAGCGGCAAGCCTGCTGGCGGACTCGCGGTCAGCGTGCAGGCACTGGCGCCGTCGGGTCAGTTGGCCAGTGCAGTGACTGATGCTGATGGCCGCATCAAACAGTGGAATACTGCGCTCGAACTGTCGCCCGGTGTTTATGAAGTGGTGTTCGACACCGGTTCATGGTTCGCTGCCCGCGAGCAAACCACGCTATATCCACAGGTTCGTATCTGTTTCACGGTGGTAGCCGGTCAGCCGCACTACCACATCCCGCTGCTGCTGAGCCCTTTTGGTTACAGCACATATCGAGGTAGCTGATGCGCCGGTATTTTCGTGGCCGTATGTTGCAGTGCCGCGCTGATGCCGGTGCGGCGGTAGTGCCGGATTATCTGCACGACGGCATACTCATCATCGACAACGAGCGCATCGTCAAGATGCTGCCGGCGGCGCAGGCGCTGCAGCAGGGAGTGCGGCCCGAGCAGTGCCGCAAGCTTGGCAACAAACTGCTGGTGCCGGGATTCATTGATGCCCACGTGCACGCCTACCAGCTCGACATGATCGCCTCCTATGGTGAGCAGTTGTTGCAGTGGCTGGATCGCTACACCTATCCGGCCGAAGCCCGCATGAGTGATGTCGTGAAAGCGGCCGAAGTCGCCGGCTTCTTCCTGCAGCAGTTGCTGCAGAACGGCACCACCAGCGCCATGGTGTTCTCCACTTCGCACAAGGCTGCCACTGACCTGTTGTTCAGTCAGGCCGCTGAACTGGGGCTGTGTCTGATCACCGGCAAGACGCTGATGGACCGCAACGCACCGGCGGAGCTGCTGGACGATCCCGAGCTGGCCTACAGCGAATCAGCGCAGTTGATCGAGAAGTGGCATCGCCATCGCCGGCTGCACTATGCAGTAACGCCGCGCTTCGCGCTTACCTCCAGCGCCGAGCAGCTGAGTGCCGCCGGCAAGCTGCTGCAACGCTGGCCCGATCTGTATGTGCAAACGCATCTGTCGGAAAACCAGGCTGAAGTGGCTTTGGTAAAGCAGTTGTTCCCGGAGAGCCGCAACTACCTTGACGTCTACGACCGCCATGGTCTGTGTACCGATCGCAGCGTGTTCGCGCACGGTGTGCATTTGGCGGATGCCGAAATTGCGCGGCTGCACAGCGCGGGCAGCGCGGTGGCATGTTGCCCTACCTCGAATCTGTTTCTCGGCAGCGGACTGTTCGACTGGCAGCGTCTGCGTGAGGGCGGCGTGCGGCTTGCGGTTGGCACCGATGTGGGCGGCGGCACTTCGTACTCGATGCTGGAGACGCTGCGCGATCTGTACAAGGTAAACCAGCTCAAAGGTAACAGCTTCCGTCCGCTCGACGGCTTTCATGCCATCACGCTCGGCAACGCGCGTGCCTTGCAGCTGGGACATCGTCTCGGCCATTTCGGCAGCGGTTGCGATGCTGATTTCGTCATTCTCGATCCTGACGCCGATGCGCTGGTGGGTCGCCGGGTGGCCGCCACGCAGGACATCGCTGACGAATGGTTTGTCTACATGACACTGGGTTCCTCGCGGCTTGTCAGTGAAACCTGGGCGGCGGGGCGCCAGCTGTACCGCAATCCGCTGGCGGTTGCGTCCGCTGGCACCGGAGCAGTTGTGTAATGGGCAGCTTCATCATTGAAGTGTTGAGTCTGGTGATGCGCTGGTTGCACATCATCACCGGCATTGCCTGGGTGGGCGCCTCGTTCTACTTCATCTGGCTCGATAACAGTCTTGAGGAAGCACCAGCGTGGAAACAGGAACGCGGCATCAAGGGCGATCTGTGGTCCTTTCACGGCGGTGGCATCTACGAAGTGGCCAAGTACAAACTCGGCCCGCCGCAAATGCCGAAGACACTGCACTGGTTCTATTGGGAAGCCTATTCCACCTGGCTCACCGGCATGTTGCTGTTGTTGCTGGTGTACTACCTGCAGGCATCCACTTACCTGCTGCCATCCGATGGCCCG
>CAIPUP010000332.1 GCA_903868285.1 uncultured beta proteobacterium | reverse complement strand
TTCACTCCTTGTTGCTAGCGTGTTTGACTGGGTTCAGCAAATTCAGGCTGCGGCTGCGAGCTTCTTGCTCACCGCCAGCTGATCGGCGGCGGCCATGGCAGCCGAGGTCATGATGTCCAGGTTGCCGGCGTAGTTGGGCAGATAGTGTCCAGCGCCCTCCACTTCCAGAAAGATCGCCACTTTCAGACCGGAAAGCTTGCCCAGGCCCGGCACATTGATCGGCTTTTCGGCCGGAATGCGCTCGAACTGCACCTTCTGCTTGAGACGATAGCCCGGCACATAGGCCTGCACCTTCTCCACCATGTCCTTGACCGAAGCCTCGATGGCCGTGGCGGTAGCGATTTCATCCACGCCCGGATCAGCCAGACAGAACACGGTGTTGCGCATGATCAGCGGCGGCTCGGCCGGATTGAGGATGATCAGCGCCTTGCCGCGCTTGGCACCACCGACCTTGACGATGGCCTGCGAGGTGGTCTCGGTGAACTCGTCGATATTGGCACGCGTTCCCGGGCCGGCCGACTTGCTGGAGATCGAGGCCACGATCTCGCCATAGTGCACCGGCGTGACCCGCGACACCGCACGCACCATCGGGATGGTGGCCTGGCCACCGCAGGTGACCATGTTGATGTTCGGGCTGTCGAGGTTGGCCTCCAGGTTCACCACCGGTACCACATACGGGCCGATGGCAGCGGGCGTGAGATCGATCACCTGCACGCCGTGCTTTTGCAGCACTTCGTTGTGATGCTTGTGGGCACCGGCCGAGGTGGCATCGAAGGCGATGCGGATGTCCTTGAAATTGGGCAGCTTCACCAGGCCGTCAATACCTTCATGCGTGGTCGGCACGTTCAGACGCGCGGCACGCGCCAGACCGTCCGAGGCCGGATCGATACCGACCATGGCACCCATCTTCAGGTGCTTGGAATAGCGCATTACCTTGATCATCAGGTCAGTACCGATGTTGCCGGAACCGATGATCGCTACCGAGACGCGTGCTGCATCATTCATGGGGTTCTCCAGAAAACTGTGCTTGAAGTGTTATTCGCTTTGTTCGACCACGGTTCAGGCGCTGACCGAAAAACCAACCCGACCCAGCGACTGCATTTCCATCTCGGCATAGACCCCGGCCGAGAGTGCCTCGGCAGCAGTCGCCCCACCGGCCATGACGATCCAGCCCGGCTGCAGCGGCTCGCCACAGGCTTCGGCAAAGCGTGCACCGGCCACCAGGGCGCGCAGCGGATTGCCCAGAATGGCCGCGGTCGACCCGACCTGCACCGGCTTGCCGTTGAAGCTCATCACCAGACCCAGGTTGGAAAAATCCATGTCCGGACGATGCCATTGCCCGGTGACAAAACCGGAAGACGAGGCATTGTCGGCCACCACATCGGCCAGCGAGAACTTGAAGTTCTCATAGCGCGAATCGATGATTTCCATGGCCGGGGCAATCGCCTCCACCGCAGCCAGTGCCTGCAGCGGCGTGACATGACCGATAAGTTCTTTTTTCAGCAGGAAAGCGATCTCCGGCTCGACGCGCGGATGGACGTAACGCTTGAGGCTGATGGGCCCGCCGTCCTCGACGATCATGCCGCTGCTCAGACGGCCCCAGATCATGTCGTCCAGACCCATCTGTATGCATTTGGCACGACTGGTGAAACCCATCTTGATACCGACGCGACGCTCGCCACGCGCCACCC
>CAIPUP010000331.1 GCA_903868285.1 uncultured beta proteobacterium | reverse complement strand
TCTCCGCTGCCCGAAGGCCATCCACCAATTGGTCCAACTTATCGTCGGTCATGAAGCTGCACATCGTGCGGTCATTAACCAACAGCACCGGCGAGTCAGCACAAGCACCCAGACACTCCGACTGCTGCAACGTGAACAGACCATCTTGCGTGGTCTCGCCCATGTGCACGCCAAGCTTGTGCTCGAGGTGCTTCAAGGCCCGACCGCCATCACGCAACTGGCAGGGCAAATTGGTGCAGACATTGAGCTTGTACTTGCCCACCGGGCGCTGGTTGTACATATTGTAAAAAGTGGTGACTTCACGCACCGCAATGGGCGCCATGCCAAGGTAGTCAGCCACAACCTTTTCGCTTTCAGCACTGACAAAGCCACTTTCCTGCTGAACGATAGACAGGCAGGCCATCACCGCCGACTGCTTCTGCTCGGGCGGGTACTTGGCGACTTCACGCGCAAACCGCGCCAGCGCTGCCTCTGAAACAACTGCTGTGCTCATCGGTCGATTTCTCCAAACACGATATCCATGGTGCCGATCACGGCAACGGCGTCGGCGATCATGTGTCCGCCAGCCATCTCATTGAGTGCGGACAGGTGCACATAGCCCGGTGGTCGGATCTTGAGGCGATAAGGCTTGTTAGCACCGTCGCTGACCAAGTAAATGCCAAACTCGCCCTTGGGGTGCTCGACCGCAGCATAGGCTTCGCCTTCGGGCACATGAAAGCCTTCAGTAAAGAGCTTGAAGTGATGGATGAGTTCTTCCATGTTGGACTTCATGGATTCGCGATCAGGCGCCGCCACTTTGTGGTTGTCGGTGATCACCGGTCCGGGGTTGAGGCGCAGCCAATCGACGCACTGCTTGATGATGCGATTGGATTGCTTCATTTCCTCCATGCGCACCAAGTAACGGTCATAGCAGTCCCCGGTGGCGCCCACAGGGATATCAAAGTCCATACGGTCATAGACATCGTAGGGTTGCTTTTTGCGCAGATCCCAGGCAATGCCAGAACCGCGCAGCATGGGCCCGGTGAAACCCAAGTTGAGCGCCCGCTCCGGTGTGACCACACCGATACCAACCGTGCGTTGTTTCCAGATCCGATTTTCGGTCAGCAGTGTGTGGTACTCGCCGAGGTAGGTTGGAAAGCGCTGGGTGAAGTCGTCGATAAAGTCCAGCAAAGAGCCTTGCCGGTTGCTGTTGAGCTGGGCAATGCCACGGGCGTTCCGGATCTTGTTGGCCTTGTACTGCGGCATGCTGTCGGGCAGGTCGCGGTAGACACCGCCCGGACGGAAGTAGGCGGCATGCATGCGCGCGCCACTGACGGCTTCGTACATGTCAAACAGGTCTTCACGCTCACGGAAGGCGTAGATCAGAATGGTTGAGCTTCCACAGTCATTGCCATGGGAGCCCAACCACATCAGATGATTGAGCAGGCGGGTGATCTCGGAAAACATGACGCGGATGTACTGCGCCCGCACCGGCACCTCGATACCCATCAGCTTTTCAATAGCGAGGCAATAGGCGTGCTCATTGCACATCATTGAGACGTAATCGAGCCGGTCCATATAGGGCAGCGACTGGATGAAGGTCTTGCTTTCGGCGAGCTTTTCCGTAGCGCGGTGCAGCAGGCCAATGTGCGGATCGGCGCGTTGGATGACCTCGCCATCGAGCTCCAGCACCAGGCGCAGCACACCATGGGCTGCCGGATGCTGAGGCCCAAAATTGAGCGTGTAGTTTTTGATGTCAGCCATGACGCATACCGCCTAGTGCAGGCCTCCGTAGTTGTCTTCCCGGATGATGCGCGGTGTAATTTCACGTGGCTCGATGGTGACGGGCTGATAGACCACTCGCCGGTTCTCTGCGTCGTAG
>CAIPUP010000330.1 GCA_903868285.1 uncultured beta proteobacterium | reverse complement strand
TCCATGGCTTCGGTCAGCAGCAACTGGCGCAAGGTTTCACCCAGCGGCGTGCCACCCGGTTCGCGCGTCACCACCAGTTCGTGGCCAGCAGCGCGGATTTGCGCCGCAATCGCCTCGATATGGCTGCTCTTGCCGGCGCCATCCACGCCTTCCACGGTGATGAACCGACCACGCGCGGGGCGATGCGCCGATGCATGCTGCGTGTCCATCACGGCTTCGCCGCCCGTTCGTTGATGCGCCGCGAGGGTGCGATCTGGAATCGATGGACGGCCCGGTTATGCGCCTCCAGCGTGCTGGAGAACTCGCTCGTACCATCACCGCGGGCAACGAAATACAGGTAATCGGTTTTCGGCGGGCCGAGTGTGGCGCGCAACGAGGCCAGGCCCGGCATGGCGATCGGCGTCGGTGGCAGACCATCGCGGGTATAGGTGTTCCAGGGGGTGTCACGCTGCAAGTCGCTGCGACGCAGATTGCCGTCGAAATCGCGCCCGATGCCGTAGATCACCGTCGGATCGGTCTGCAGTCGCATGCCGCTGCGCAGACGGTTGATGAACACGCTGGCGACATTCGGTCGATCCGCTTCACGGCCGGTTTCCTTTTCGACAATCGACGCCAGGATCAGCGCCTCATAACGCGAGGCCAACGGCAGGGTGGGGTCACGTGCCTCCCAGGCGGCGTTCAAGACGCGCTGCATGGCGCGATGCGCCCGCGCCAGCACCTTCAGATCGCTCTCACCCTTGGGGAACAGATAGGTGTCCGGGAACAGCCAGCCCTCGAGCGCTTTGTCGGTAATGCCGAGGTACTGTCGCAGTTCCGCCGCCGACATATCACGGCTGTCGTGGCGCAAGGCCGGATGTTTGTTCAAGGCCTCGCGCATTTGTATCAGGGTCCAGCCCTCGATCAGCGTGACTTCCTCTTGCGTGAACTCGCCGCGACTGAGTTTGCCCAGCAGCCCCCAGGGCGTGATGCCGCGACTGATCACAAAATTGCCCGCCTTGACCGTGGTACCGCGCCCGCTGAAACGCGCCAACAGCGCGAACTCCCAGGAATAGATACCGATACCGGCCTCGGCCATCTGCCGCGCCGCGCCACGAATGGAACTGCCAGCCGGGACCGAAAACTCCACTTCGTTCGATGGCACGCTGACCGGCGTCAGCGCACGCCAGCCTATCCAGCCGGCCAGGGCAAGCACGGCCAGCAGACCAAACAGCACGAGTCGGGCAAACAATTTGCGCAAGGCGAATCCTGGGGAACAGGGTACGAGGCAGGGGTTACAAGGAAGGGGTTACCGGGGACGGCCGATATAATAAGGCCTGAAGTCGTTGTCGTCTGTTCACGCCTGATGTTTTCCCGAGCAAGGTTTTTCTTACCAAGGTTTTCCTGAGCCTATGTCACTGCGCTGGTCCGATCTGAACGCTGCCGCCCTGAACACCCCACCCGTCGCAATCCCATCGCCGGACACATCGCCGGACACCATCCAGCTGTGCGCCCTGCCCCAGCATGCGGTGCTGGAAGTGTCCGGCGCGGATGCGCAGAGCTTCCTGCAGGGCCAGTTGACCTGCGATGTGCAGGCCTTGGTCGCCGGCAAGCTGGGTTGTGGTGCCTATTGCAGTCCCAAGGGACGCATGCTGGCCAGCTTTCTGATCTGGCGTGGCGTATCGCAAGGGGAATCCGAGGTATTTCATCTGCTGTTGCCCGCCAGCCTGGCCGAACCGATCCGCAAGCGCCTGACGATGTTCGTCTTGCGTGCCAAGGTGAGCATCCGCATTGTGCAGACACCGTTGCTGGGTTGCATCGGCATCACAGCGCCAGCGGCCTCGATTGCAGAATCAACCAACGCGAGCATTCCATGGCAAGGCCGCAGCCACGCCGTCACCGGGCTGGGTCAATGGCTGTCGCTGCGCATCGGTGATGGCCTGCAACGTCACTATCTGCTGGCCGATAGCGAAAGCGCAGTCGATGACTGGCTGGCAACGCAGTCTCTGCGCAGCGCCAACACCACGCACGCTGCCTTCTGGGACTGGCTGGATATTCAGTCCGGCCTGCCGCTGATCACACCAGCCACGCAAGAACAGTTCACACCGCAGATGTGCAATCTGGAATTGATCGATGGCGTGTCGTTCCGCAAGGGTTGTTACACCGGCCAGGAAATCGTTGCCCGCACCCAGCATCTGGGCAAGGTCAAGCGACGTCTGTATCGGGCGCACATTCCCGCCACGGCCGGTGTCGTGCCGGCCATTGGCGATGCGCTGTTCAGCGACGATACCGGCGACCAGGCCAATGGCATGCTGCTGGCGGTAGCCCCGGCCGAGTATGGTGGTCAAACTGGCGGACACGATGTACTGGCGGTGGTGCAGACCAGCAGCCGTGATCACTCGCAAGTGCATCTGGGCAGTGCCACCGGCACGCCGCTGCAGTTCCGCCCCCTGCCCTACGCTTTGCCCGAATGAGCGCCGGCTTCGATGCGTAATGAAGCGGTCTATGTGTATTACAAGGTGCGCGCCGGTGGCGAGGACGCGCTGCTGACGCGGGTCAGCGCCATGCAGGCTGCGCTACGCATGAACTTGCAAACCGTCGGCTTGCAAACCGAACTCGCACGCCGACGCGATGATCCATCGACCTGGATGGAGGTCTATCGTGCGGCACCCGGCGCAACGCTGCCCCATGACTTCGAGGCGCTGCTGCAGCAGGCGGTACTGCAACACGGGCTGGAGCCGCTGCTTGATCCGGCACTGCCGCGCATTACCGAAATCTTTGTCGGGCTGTAACCGGCCGGCCGTGGCAGACGCTGGCTGATATGTGCCCATGTGCCTGATCCTGTTCGCACTGGATGCCCATCCAGACGATGCGCTGCTGCTGGCCAGTAATCGCGACGAGTTCTTCCATCGCCCGGCTTCAGCGGCATCCTGGTGGCCGGATGCCCCCGGCATTCTTGGCGGGCGCGACCTGCAAGCGGGTGGCACCTGGCTCGGCCTTCGCCGCGATGGGCGTATCGCGGCATTGACCAACTACCGCGAAGCACCGGCACAACGCAAGGCCGATGCACCCACGCGCGGGATGCTGGTGAGCGACTGTCTGCAAAGCCCACATGCACCGGAACAACATCTGCAGTCACTGGCCGACGGGCTGCAAACCAACAACCCGCATAACGGCTTCAGCCTGCTGGCCGGATCGGCGCAAGGGCTGTGGGTGCTGTCCAATCGTTCGAAGCTGTTGCAACCGCAAGCGGTACCGCGCGGAGTGCACGGTCTTTCCAATCATTTGCTGAACACGCCTTGGCACAAGGTCGAACGCGGTCGTGCCGGATTGCAAGCGCAGGTTGCAGCAGGGCCGGTGGCGCTGCATGACTTGCTGGATTTGCTCGACGATACCGACCCGGCGCCAGCGGCTGCGATCGCCCAGGAATCGGACACGCAGCACGATGCCGCTCTGACACAACGCCTGTCGGCCATGCGTCTGCTCGGGCCGCACTACGGCACACGCTGCTCCACCGCCTTGCGCATCAGCCGCAATGGCAAGGCCGAATTACTGGAGCGCAGCTGGCATGCCGATGGTGCAATCGCAGGCGAGGTGCATCATCACTGGCAGTTGATTGACTAAGCAGGTAGTACCGGCATAGCGCTTGACGCAACGCGTGCCCCGCCATTCGGCGTCCCCCTATAATCCGCGCCTTTCTCGCTGACACGCTTACAGAAAGTCCTGACGCATGCAAAGTCTTTGGAACGATGCCGACGCCGCACAATGGCCCGGCGAACTTGGCGCCCGTGTCTACACCTCGCGCCTGCTCGGCCGCGACAAGACGCTGGTACTGCATGGCGGTGGCAACACCTCGGTGAAAATCCGCGAGCAGGATGTCTTTGGCGAAGAACAGGATGTGCTGTACGTCAAGGGCAGTGGCTGGGACCTCGAGACGATCGAGCCGCAGGGCTTCTCGCCGGTGCGGCTGTCGCATGTGCTGAAGCTGGCGCAATTGCCGGTGCTGTCCGACCCGGACATGGTCAACCAGCTGGCCACCAGCATGACCCGTGCCGGCGCACCCGGGCCGTCGATTGAGACCATTCTGCATGGCAGCCTGCCCTACAAATATGTCGATCACACCCATGCCGATGCCGTGGTGTGCCTGAGTGACACCGCCGATGGTGAGGCGCGCATCCGCAAGCTGTATGGCGATCGCTGTGTGGTGATTCCCTATCTGATGCCAGGTTTCGATCTGGCGCGCTATTGCGCCGAGGCCTTTGCGCGTGAACGTAACCCCAACACCATCGGCATGGTGCTGCTCAAGCACGGCATTTTTTCGTTTGGCGATAACGCGCGTCAGGCCTATGAACGCATGATCGAGCTGGTATCGATGGCGGAACAGGCGCTGCACAGCGCCGGCGCCTGGCCAGTGAAACTGGCTGATGGCGCGAAGGCTGATGGTGCGAAGGCTGATGGCGTAGAACCATCGAAGGCTATCGACACACAAGCCGATCCCAGGCAGCAAGCATTGCTGCGCCAGCGCCTGTCGGGCGTAGCGGGTGCGCCGATGTTGATGAAGACGGTCAGCAACGCCCGCACGCTGGGCTTTGCCCGCCATCCTGGCGTGGCCAAGTTTTCCCAGCGCGGCCCGGTCACGCCCGACCACATCATCCGCACCAAGCGCACGCCCATGCTGGGCACCGATGTCGAAGCCTATGTGGCTGAATATCAAAAGTATTTTGAAACCCACGCACCGCAAGCCAAAGAGCCCAAGCGCATGCTCGATCCGGCACCAAGGCTGGTACTCGATCCGGCTTTCGGTCTGGTGGCGCTGGGGCGCAGCGCCAAGGATGCCGACATCGTCGAGGAGCTGTACGACCATTCCATCGACGTCATCCTCGGCGCCGAGACTCTCGGTGGCTATCAGCCGCTGCCGTCACAGGAACTGTTCGATGTCGAGTACTGGGATCTCGAGCAGGCCAAGCTGCGCAAGGGCGGCAAGCCGGCGGTGTTCGCTGGCGAGGTGGCACTGATCACCGGTGCCGCCTCGGGCATCGGCAAGGCCGCAGTGACTGCCTTTCTGGCGCGCGGCGCGGCGGTGGTGGCACTGGATATCAACCCGGCCATCACCCGCCTGCATCAGCGTGCCGACTATCTCGGCCTGGTGTGCGATCTCACCGATGCCGCAGCGCTGGACGGCGCGGTGCGACAAGCGGTGCTGCGCTTTGGCGGCATCGACATGCTGGTGCTCAATGCCGGCATCTTTCCGGCCAGCAACAAACTGGCCGCGCTGCCCATGAACGAATGGCAGCGCGCCATGAAGGTCAACCTGGATGCCGGACTGATGCTGTTGCAGGCCTGTCATCCCTATTTGTGCTGTGCACCGCAAGGCGGTCGGGTGACGGTGATCGGCTCGAAGAACGTACCCGCCCCCGGTCCGGGTGCCGGTGCCTATTCCGCCTCCAAGGCGGCGCTGAATCAGCTGGCTCGCGTGGCAGCGCTGGAATGGGGGAGTGATCGCATCCGCATCAACTCCTTGCATCCGAATGCGGTATTCGACACCGCGCTGTGGACGCCCGAGCTATTGGCGCAACGCGCCAAGGCCTATGGCCTGAGCGTGGAGCAATACAAGACGCGCAATGTACTGCGCATCGAAGTCCGCAGCAGCGATGTAGCCGAACTGGCGGCGGAAATGTGCGGCCCGCTGTTCTCGCGCACCACCGGCGCCCAGCTGCCCATCGATGGAGGCGACGAACGTGTTATCTGAAAACGCTGATCTGAAACAAGCCTCGCTGGACGGTATGCCCGCGGGCGTACAGACCATGCGCTGGCTGCGCGATGCGCAACACGCCGGTGTGCTGAGCCTGATCGATCAACGCATCCTGCCGCATCGCATCGAACAAGTGTGGTGCCACAACGCGCAGCAGGTAGCCGCTGCCATTCGTGACATGGTGGTGCGCGGTGCGCCGGCCATTGGCTGCGCCGCGGCCTTTGGCATGGCGGCCGAAGCAATACAGCAGCAGACGCAACCCGCACCAGCGTTCGACGCGGCACTGGATGCAGCACATGCGGTACTGGCAGCCAGCCGGCCGACAGCAGTCAATCTGTTCTGGGCCCTGGATCGCATGCAGCGGCTGCGCCAGCAACTGCAGGCGCGCAACGCCCCGGTGACCGAGCGTGCCCGGGCGCTGGAGCAGGAAGCCTGCGACATCATGGCCGAGGACATCGCCATCAATCGCGCCATGGGTGCGGCGGGGGCGGCCCTGGTGCCCGATGGTGCGCGCATCATGACCCACTGCAATGCCGGCGCGCTCGCCACCGCCGGTCATGGCACGGCACTGGGGGTGATGCGCTCGGCGCGCGATGCCGGCAAACGCATCTCGGTACTGGCCAATGAAACCCGCCCCTTTCTGCAAGGTGCACGCCTCACCGCCTGGGAGCTGGTGCAAGAGCGCATTCCGGTCACCCTGGTCACCGACAATATGTGCGGTCATCTGATGCAACAGGGCCGCATCGACCTGGTGATCGTCGGCGCTGATCGCATCGCCGCCAATGGCGATGCCGCCAACAAGATCGGCACCTATGGCGTGGCGGTGCTGGCAGCGCGTCACGGCATTCCGTTCTATGTTGCCGCGCCCTTGTCGACCTTCGATCTGAGTCTGGCCGATGGCAGCGCCATCCCGATCGAGGAGCGCAGCCATGACGAGGTGCTGGGCTGGGGCGGCTTGCGCTGGGCGCCCGAGGGGGTGTCGGTGCTCAACCCGGCGTTCGATGTGACCCCGGCAGAACTGATTGCCGGACTGATCACAGAGCGCGGCGTGGTGTTGCGCCCGAGGCGCGAGTCGATCGCCGCACTATTCCAAAAAACTCAATAAAATCAAGTACTTATGATAAAAACCGGAGTGTAGGCCGGGGTTGTATCGAAGAGCGCCACCAGATCGGTATTGCGCATGCGAATGCAACCGATCGATCCTGGCTGAGCCAGGGTGGTGGTGTCGGGCGTGCCATGGATGTAGATGTAGCGGCGCATGGTGTCGCAGCTGCCCAGGCGGTTGAAGCCAGGTTCGCAACCCGACAGCCACAGAATGCGGGTGAGGATCCAGTCGCGAGCGGGATGCGCTGCCGCCAGTGCCGGGGTCCAGATCTCGCCGGTCGGGCGGCGACCGACAAACACCGTGTTCAGCGGCTGATGGGCGCCGATCTTGGCCCGCACGATATGTGCGCCACGCGGCGTGCAAAAACTGCCGCTTTGTTCCCCCACACCCTTCGCAGCGGTCGATACCGGATATTCCCGCAGCAACTGTCCATGCGCATCGCGCTGCTGCAATGTCTGCTGCGCAATCGAAATATGGATCGAGGACATACCCGGGGACATACCCCGGGACATAGGCTGCTTGCTCATGGGGTCGAGGTTTTCTCGCTGGCCGCCGTCAATGCCGCGCGCCGGCGTGCGGCAAAAAAACGCGACAGGCGCTCACCACATTCCATGGCCAGCACCCCACCCTGCAACTGCGCATGGTGATTGAGCCGGGTGTCGGCAAACAGATTGATCACGCTGCCGCAAGCACCGGTTTTCGGATCACTGGCACCGAACACCACCCGCGCCAGACGCGCATGCATCATCGCGCCGGCACACATCACGCAGGGTTCGAGCGTGACATAGAGCGTGCAACCGGCCAGGCGGTAGTTCGCCTCGGCGGCACTGGCCGCGCGCAGCGCCTGGATCTCGGCATGGGCACTCGGATCGTGGTCACCAATAGGCCGGTTATGTCCCTGGCCGATGATGCGGCCGTCCTTCACCACCACCGCCCC
>CAIPUP010000329.1 GCA_903868285.1 uncultured beta proteobacterium | reverse complement strand
GCCTCGATCAGCCGTGCAGCGCGGTTGTAGCCAATGCGCAGATGCCGTTGCACCAGCGAGATCGACGGCCGGCGCGTCTTGAGCACCACCTCCACCGCCTGGTCGTAGAGCGGATCGGCCTCGGCGTCACCCGCCTCGCCACCGGCCATCAGATCGCCGCCACCGGCCTCGCCCGGCTCGAGGATGTCCTCGATGTAGTCGGGCTTGCCCATGGCCTTGAGATGTTCCACCACCTTGTGCACCTCGTTGTCGCTGACAAAGGCGCCATGCAGGCGCTGCGGCATGCCGCTGCCGGGCGGCAGATACAGCATGTCACCCTGCCCCAGCAGCGCTTCCGCGCCCTGCTGGTCGAGGATGGTGCGCGAGTCGATCTTCGAGGACACCTGGAAGGCGATGCGGGTCGGGATATTGGCCTTGATCAGGCCGGTGATCACATCCACCGAGGGCCGCTGCGTGGCAAGAATCAGATGAATGCCCGAGGCGCGGGCCTTTTGCGCCAGACGCGCAATCAGCTGCTCGACCTTCTTGCCCGCCACCATCATCATGTCGGCCAGCTCGTCGATCACCACCACGATGAAAGGCAGGCGCTCCAGCGGCACCGGGTTGTCGGTCTCGATGGTGGTCGGGTCGGTCAGCGGGTTACCGCTCTTCTCGGCCTCGGCCACCTTGCTGTTGTAGCCCGACAGGTTGCGCACCCCGACCCAGGACATCAGCTTGTAGCGGCGCTCCATCTCGCCGACACACCAGTTGAGCGCATTGGCGGCATGCTTCATGTCGATCACAACCGGCGCCAGCAAGTGCGGAATGTCCTGGTACACCGACAGCTCCAGCATCTTCGGGTCGACCAGGATCAGGCGCACATCGCGCGGCTCGGCCTTGTACAGCAGCGACAGGATCATGGCGTTGATGGCCACCGACTTGCCCGAGCCGGTGGTACCGGCCACCAGCAAGTGCGGCATGCGCGCCAGATCGGCCACGATGGGCTGACCGGAGATGTCCTTGCCCAGCGCCAGGGTCAGCGGCGAGCTGGGGTTCTGATACACCGTCGAGCCGAGGATTTCCGACAGCCTGACTGTCTGGCGATGCGGGTTGGGTATCTCCAGGCCCATGCAGGATTTGCCGGGGATGGTTTCCACCACCCGCACACTGCTCACCGACAGCGCCCGCGCCAGGTCACGCGACAGATTGATGATCTGCGCACCCTTGACGCCGGTGGCCGGCTCGATTTCATAGCGTGTGATGACCGGACCGGGATAGGCCGCCACCACCTTGGCCTGCACCCCGAAATCGGCCAGCTTTTTCTCGATCAGGCGCGAGGTGTAGTCCAGCGTGTCGGCACTTTGCACCTCGATGTCTTCATCGGCCTCATCCAGCAGCATCAGCGGCGGCAAGGGCGTGTCGGGCAGCTCGACGAACAGCGGTGCCTGCTTTTCCTTTTGCGCCCGCACCGAACGCTGGATTTCCAGCACCGGTTTCTCTACCCGGATCGGTACATGCTCGGGAATGATTTCGCGCTTGGCATCGACCACCGCCTTGCGCTCGAACTTGGCCACCGTGCCCAGCTGCCGGTCGCGCCGGTCACTCCAGTAGCGCGCCACGCCCAGCCAGGCCCACTCCAGCGCCGTGCCGGTGAGCTCGGCCGCGCGCAGCCAGGACACGCCGGTGAACAGGCTGGCACCGATGCCCCACAGCGTCAGCAGCACCAGGGTCGACCCGGTAAAGCCGTTGAGCTGCAAGAACCAGTCCGACAGAATGCGACCGATCATCCCGCCGGGGGCCAGCGGCAGACTGGCCTTCAAGGTGTGCAGGCGCAGCGCCTCGATGCTGCTCGAGCACAGCAGCAACACTACAAAGCCCAGCAAGGCGATAGCCAGCGGCCGGCGATCGAGCAGGTGCGAGCCATCCAGGCGGCGATAACCCCAGGCCACGGCCGCTATCAGCAGCAGCACCAGCCACCAGGCCGACAGGCCAAACAGGTACAGCAGCACATCGGCCAGCCAGGCGCCGATGCGACCACCGGCATTGAGCACACCGCGACCGGCCTCACCCAGACGCACGCTGTGCGACCAGCCCGGATCGGTGCTGTGATAACTGAACAGAATCAATGCCAAATACAGCGCGAGCGCCACCAGCACCAGCCAGCGCGACTCGCGCAGCAGCGCCGCCACCTTGCCCGGCAACGGCACCTGCGCTTCAATCTGGGTTTGCTTCTGAGCCAGCTTGCTTCCTTTCGCTTATTACCTGCGACCCGCAAACCGCGCATTTTAGGGTGCAACACTGCCCCGTGCCAGCCGCCGCAGCAGTCACAGCGACAGGCAGCAGGAAGCAGGCAGCGGGTTGCAATCGCTCAGGTAAACCGCCCCCGTATAATTGTTGGCTCGCCCGACCGATGCTTCGCCCCGGGCGCGCTGCGCCACCCACCGGCTCCACCACCTCTTTTCATCCGATACCACCCGACAGACACCCCGCCATGACCACTGCTGCCCCCCGCCATTCCCGCTTGATCATTCTTGGCTCCGGCCCGGCCGGCTATACCGCTGCGGTGTATGCCGCACGCGCCAACCTCAAGCCGCTGCTGCTGACCGGCATGGCACCGGGCGGCCAGCTGATGACCACCACCGAAGTCGACAACTGGCCGGCGGATTTTTCCGGTGTGCAGGGGCCCGAGCTGATGGAGCGCTTTCAAAAACACGCCGAACGCTTCGAGACCGAGATCGTGTTCGACCAGATCCACCATGCTCACCTGCAGGAAAAACCGATCCGCCTCGAAGGCGATGCCGGGGTATATACCTGCGACGCGCTGATCATTGCCACCGGCGCTTCGGCGCGCTATCTCGGCCTGCCCTCGGAGCAGCAGTTCATGGGCAAGGGCGTGTCGGCCTGCGCCACCTGCGATGGCTTTTTCTACAAGGGCCGTGATGTAGCAGTGATCGGCGGCGGAAACACGGCGGTGGAAGAAGCGCTTTATCTGTCGAATATCGCCAGCAGCGTGACGGTGGTGCATCGGCGCGACAAGTTCCGCGCCGAAAAAATCATGCAGGACAAGTTGTTCGCACGCAGCAATGTCCGCGTGCGCTGGAATCATGAACTGGACGCCGTGCTGGGCGATGCCAGCGGTGTCACCGGCATGCGCATCAAACCGACGCAGGCCGCAGCGGGGGTAACCGTAGCGACGGGCGGCGAGGAGATCGCGGTGCACGGTGTGTTCGTGGCCATCGGCCATACCCCCAACACCACGCTGTTCGAAGGACAGCTCAACATGCAGGGCGGCTACATCGTCACCCACGGCGGGCGCGACGCCAACCAGACCGCCACCAGCGTGGCGGGGGTGTTTGCCGCTGGCGATGTGCAGGACCACATCTATCGCCAGGCGGTGACCAGCGCCGGTTCCGGTTGCATGGCCGCGCTGGACGCCGAGCGCTACCTCGACAGTCTGGGCTGATCACGACCATGCCTACCCCCGAAGAACGCGCGCTATTCCTGGCCGCCGTCGGGGACGCCAAACCGCTCAAGCTCGCGCCGCGCTTGCCGCCGCAACCGGACAAGCCCCTGCCAGTGCCGGTGCAGTCGCTGCTGGATGATCACGCCACCCTGGTCGAGTCGGTGACCGGACCGATTCCCTGGGAGGAGTCGATGGAGACAGGCGAGGAACTGAGCTTTCTGCGCCCCGGGCTGGCGCGCGATGTGCTGCGCAAGCTACGCCGCGGCAACTGGGTGATGCAAGGCGAGCTCGATCTGCACGGCCACATCTGGGACGAAGCGCGGCTGGCGCTGAGTGGTTTTCTGGCACTGGCGCTGCGACGCGGCGCGCGCTGCCTGCGCATCGTGCATGGCAAGGGCTTGGGTTCGCGCAATCGCGAGCCGGTGCTGAAGAAGAAGGTCAAGACCTGGCTGGCGCAACGCGAGGAAGTGCTGGCCTTTTGCCAGGCCCCGGACACCCAGGGCGGTGGCGGCGCGCTGCTGGTGTTGCTGCGCGCGCCGAAACGCTAGGGGTTGCGGGCGCCGAAACGCCAGGCGCGTGCGGGCGCCTGAACCCCGAATCTAGACCGCCTGTTCGTTGGTCTCGCCAGTGCGGATGCGCACCACCTGCTCGACGCTGGTGACAAAAATCTTGCCGTCACCGATCTTGCCGGTGCGTGCTGCCTTGATGATGGCCTCGACCACCGCCTCCACCGTGGCATCCGCCACCACCACCTCGATTTTCACCTTGGGCAGAAAGTCGACCACATACTCGGCACCGCGATACAGCTCGGTGTGACCCTTTTGCCGTCCGAAGCCCTTGACCTCGGTCACGGTCAACCCGGTGATACCGACTTCGGACAAGGCCTCACGCACTTCGTCCAGCTTGAACGGCTTGATCACGGCTTCGATTTTTTTCATGACTAAGCTCCGGCGGTAAATGCTGCAGTGAACAGGCGACGAGGAATTTCAGTATAGCCAGCGGGCTAGTGATAAGGCTCGCGGTATTTCGAGGTGATGGGATAGCGCCAGTCCTTGCCAAAACCACGGTGCGTGACGCGAATACCCACCGGCGCCTGGCGACGCTTGTATTCATTGCGATGGATCAGCTCCACCACCCGCTTCACATCCTCGGGACGATGACCGCGGGCGATGATCTCCGACGGGCTCATATCGTTTTCCATGTAGTCGGCCATGATGGCATCGAGCGACTCATACGGCGGCAGACTGTCCTGATCGGTCTGATCCGGACGCAGCTCGGCCGAGGGCGCACGCGTCAGGATGCGCTCCGGGATATCGGCATGCAGCTGGTTGCGATAGGCGCAAAGACGATAGACCAGGGTCTTGGCGATGTCCTTGATCACGGCAAAACCGCCGGCCATGTCGCCATACAGCGTGGCATAGCCCACCGCCATCTCGGACTTGTTGCCGGTGGTCAGCACGATGGCACCGCTCTTGTTGGACAGCGCCATCATCAACGTGCCGCGTATGCGTGCCTGCAGGTTCTCCTCGGTGGCATCCACCGGCAGTCCGCGAAACTCCGCTTCCAGCGTCGACAGAAACCCATCGAATACCGGCTTGATCGGCCATTCGTCATAGCGCACACCGAGATTGCGCACCAGCGCACGCGAATCCTCCAGGCTGATTTCGGCGGTGTACTGCGAGGGCATCATCACCGCGCGCACCCGCTCGGCACCGAGTGCATCGCAGGCAATACACAGGGTAATGGCCGAATCGACCCCACCGGACAGACCGATCAGTGCACCGGGAAAACCATTCTTGCCGATGTAATCGCGCACCCCCAGGCACAGCGCCTGATACACCTCGGCCTCCAGCGACAGCGCACTGTGCACCTGGCCACGCTGCGGCACGCCGTCTTTCAGCTGCACCAGGGCCACGCCTTCCTCGAAGGCCGCCATCTGCTCGGTGAGCTCGCCCTGCGCATCCAGCACAAACGATGCACCATCGAACACCAGTTCATCCTGCCCGCCGACCAGATTGGCAAACACCATCGGCAGGCCGGTTTCGCGCACCCGCGCCCGCATCACGTCATAGCGCGAACCCTGCTTGCGCATGTGATAGGGCGAGGCATTCAGCACCAGCAACAGTTGTGCGCCAGCCTGCTGCGCCAGTCGCGGCGCTTGCGCCACCCATTCAGCGCCATCACCGGCACGTTGACGGCCACCATGATGCGGATTGGCGGTGAGTGGTCCCTGCGGCCCCCAAACGTCTTCGCAAATATTGATGCCCAGCCGCAAGCCGTCGAGTTCAAACACGCAGGGCGCATCGCCGGCTTCGAAATAGCGCTGCTCATCGAACACGGTGTAATTGGGCAGGGTGTGTTTGCGGTATTGCGCAATCACCTGTCCGTCGCGCAACACCGACGCAGCATTGAAACGCCGCCCACCATCGAGCAGGGGATGCCCCACCACCACCGACAGCCCCGGCAACTGCTGCGCCAGTTGCTGCGATAACTGCGCCAGCGCCTGGGCACAATCGCGAAAAAAACCGCTACGCAGCAGCAGGTCCTCGGGCGGATAACCACATAGCGACAGCTCGGGCGTCAGTACCAACCGCGCCCCGCCGGCTGCGGCCTGATGGCAGGCATCCAGAATGCGCTGGCAGTTGCCGGCCAGATCGCCGAGGGTGACATTGAGTTGCGCGATAGCCAAGGTCAGCGACGGTGAAGCTGTTTCTGCAGCGTTTCGCACGGCACTGGATGAGCGATTAAAATGTTCAGTCATTTCAAGAGTTTAGCATTCACCCCATCGTCACCTGGCTTTCGCCTCACTCCCACCACATCGGCAACTGACATGTCCGGCACCACCCTCTCGCTGTCGGTCATTGACTCCCTCGGCGCAGTAAGCCCGGCGCAATGGGACAGCCTGGTCGGCACACAACCGATGCTGTCGCATGCCTTCCTGCATGCCCTGCACGACACCGGCTGCGCCAGCGCCCGCACCGGCTGGCAGCCGCAATACCTGCTGGCGCATGACGGCGATGCCCTGGTCGGGGCGATGCCGCTGTATCTGAAATCGCATTCGCGCGGTGAATACGTGTTTGACTGGGCCTGGGCCGAGGCCTACCAGCGCCACGGACTGGACTACTACCCCAAGCTGCTGTCGGCGATTCCGTTCTCGCCGGTGTCCGGCACCCGCATCCCGGCGCGCGATGCCAGCGTTCGTCTGGCGCTGATCGATGCAGCGCTGAAACTGGCCGGCGGCTTCTCCTCGCTGCATGTGCTGTTTCCCGAACCCGAAGAAGCGCAGGCGCTGCAGCAACGCGGGCTGATGCTTAGACGCGGGGTGCAGTTTCACTGGCGCAACCATGACTGGCAGGACTTCGAGCAGTTTCTCGGCGCCATGTCGCATGACAAGCGCAAGAAGATCCGCCAGGAGCGGCGCAAGGTGCGCGAAGCCGGGGTGGTGATGCGACGCCTCACTGCAGACGCGCTGCAGCCAGAGCACATGGAATTTTTCTACCGCTGCTATGCCAACACCTATCGCCTGCACCACAACACGCCCTACCTCAATCTGGCGTTTTTTCAGCGCATAGGGCGCGAGATGCCGCAGCACTTGCTGCTGGTGCTGGCGGAACTCGATGGCGAACCGATTGCTGCCGCGCTCAACCTGATCAACGAACAGACGCTATGGGGACGCTGGTGGGGCGCGGTGGGCTACCTGCCCAACCTGCATTTCGAGACCTGCTATTACCAGGCACTGGAATTCTGCATCGAGCGCGGCATCCAGACCTTCGAAGGCGGCGCGCAGGGCGAACACAAGTTGTCACGCGGTTTTCTGCCGGTGCAGACGCTCTCGGCACACTGGCTGCAGCATCCGCAATTCGCCGATGCGGTAGAAAAGTTTCTCGAGCGCGAATCGGCCGGAATGGAACAGTATCTGGATGAGCTGACCGAGCGCGCGCCGTTCAAGAAAGAGGGCTAGAAGCGCGGCTTCTTGCGCGCCCGCTTCCAGCAGGCGATGCCGTCGAGGATTTCCTTCTTGGCTTCCTCCGGCCCGACCCAGCCCAGTACCTTGACCCACTTGCCCGGTTCAAGGTCCTTGTAGTGCTCGAAGAAATGCGTGATGCGGGCAATTTCTGCCTGCGGCAGATCGCGGGTGGTGCCGACTTCACGATAGATCGGGCTGAGCTTGTCGATCGGCACAGCAAGGATCTTGGTGTCGTCGCCGGCCTCGTCCTGCATCTTGAGCATGCCCACCGGACGACAACGCACCACCACGCCGGTGATGATGGGCACTGGCGACAGCACCAGCACATCCACCGGATCGCCATCGCCCGACAAGGTGTTGGGCACATAGCCATAGTTGCAGGGGTAGTGCATGGCGGTGGACATGAAACGGTCGACGAACACCGCACCAGTGACCTTGTCGACCTCGTACTTGATGGGATCAGCATTCATCGGGATTTCGATGATGACGTTGAAATCGTTCGGCACATCCATGCCGGAAGTGACACGATCAAGATTCATGGCGACTCCCGTTGACTGCGGTTCACTGGCGCTGGCTGGTGATAACTGGCTTTGAGGTCTGTCAGGCTTGCTTACTTGCGCAGCGTCGGCACACCACCGAGCAAGGCGGCCACGGCACCGCCGCTGCGCGCTGCCGGACGGGCGCTGCCACCACCGACCGCACCACCGGTGCTACTGCTGCTGGAGGCAGCAGCGCTACCGGCAGCTGCGCTGCGCACGGCCGGCTCATACGGACGGGAAAAAATCGGATCAGCTGGCGCTGCCGGGGCGCGACGCGAGCCAGCGGCGTAACCGGCGCCCGAGCGTGGCGAACGATCCCGTTGCGGTTCACGCTGCTCTCGCGCCACCGCCGGTGCCGCAGCACGCGGATCGCGCTCGCGCCGCTCGCGGCCGCGATCGCGCTCCTGCGGGCTTTTCAGCATGCCACCGGCATCACGCGGATCGAGTCCGAAGCCGCTGACCAGCTCGCGCTCGATGCGCAGCTTGATCATGCGTTCGATCGCCTCCAGCCGCTCTTCTTCATCCGGACTGACCAGGGAGATCGCCTCGCCCGTAGCGCCAGCGCGACCGGTGCGGCCGATGCGGTGCACATAGTCCTCCGGCTGGCCGGGCAACTCGAAATTGATCACCAGCGGCAGGTCTTCGATATCCAGACCGCGTGCCGCGACATCGGTCGCCACCAGTACCGCAACCTTGCCGGTCTTGAACTCCTCCAGCGCCTGCTGGCGCTCGAGCTGGCTCTTGTCGCCATGGATGGCGGTGGCAGACAGGCCCTCATGCTGCAACTGGTAGGCCAGCCGATTGGCGCCCAGGCGGGTCGAGGTGAACACCAGCACCTGCTTCATGTCGCGGCTGCGCACCAGATGCGCCAGCAGATCGCGTTTGCGTTCGCGCGCCACCGGATAGATGCGGTGCGTCACCGATTCGTTGGTGGCATTGCGCCGGGCCACTTCCACCAGCACCGGGTTACGCATGAAGGAGTCGGCCAGCTTCTTGATGTCTTCCGAAAATGTGGCTGAAAACAACAGGTTCTGGCGTTGCGCCGGCAGCAGACTGATGATGCGCCGCACGTCCGGGATGAAACCCATGTCCAGCATGCGATCGGCTTCATCCAGCACGAAGAATTCGACCTGGCCCAGGTTGAGCGATTTCTGCTGAATGTGGTCCAGCAGGCGACCCGGCGTGGCTACCAGTATTTCGATGCCCCGGCGCAACTCCATGATCTGCGGCCGGATGTCGATGCCGCCGTACACCACTGCGCTGCGTAGCGGCAGGTACTTGCCATAGGTCTGCACGCTCTCATGCACCTGTGCCGTGAGCTCGCGCGTCGGGGTCAGGATCAGGGCACGGATCTGATGCCGCGCCGGTGAGGTGCTGGTATTGGCATGCCGCGCCAGGCGATTGAGGATGGGCAGGGTGAAGCTGGCGGTCTTGCCGGTGCCAGTCTGGGCACCGCCCATGACATCACGCCCCGCCATCACCAGCGGTATGGCCTGCGCCTGAATCGGCGTAGGTTCGGTATAGCCTTGGTCGGCAATTGCCCGACCCAGTTCCGGCACCAGGCCGAGGTCATCAAAACCAGACAAGCGGGAGATCTCCATCGCTTCGAGCCGTCGCCAAGTCAGCCGGAGGAACCGGCGCCCGGGGGCGAAGCTGCTTAAACATTGAGCACCCAGTATAGCAGCTGACACTCTCCAAAACCCGCCTAAAACCCAATTTCTCCAATTAATACCGCGACTTAGCGCAGCTTTCGCGACAACTTTCGCAACCCGATCCGGCTGACGGCGCAGGCCCGCATGCGACAATCCGCGCCCGCGCCGACGCCCCCCTCCTTCGCACCCGCCATGATCACCTTTCGCAATCTCAGCCTCGCCCGTGGTGCCAAACGCCTGATCGAGAACGTCAATCTGTCCATTCCGCCCGGCCAGCGCTATGGCCTGACCGGGCGCAATGGCTGCGGCAAGACCACCCTGTTTGCGCTGCTGGGCGATGACATCGGGCCGGAAGCCGGTGTGGTGGAACGCCCCGGCACCTGGAGCGTGGCGCGGCTGGAACAGGAGGTCGAGGCCACCGATCAGGCCGCCATCGACTTTGTGCTCGATGGCGATATCGAACTGCGCGCCGCCGAGGCCGAGATCATCGCTGCCGACACCGATGGCGATGGCGAGCGCATCGGTCATGCGCACGCCCAGTTCGACGCGCTGGGCGGCTTCTCGGCCCGGGCACGGGCGGAATCGGTGCTGGCGGGCCTGGGCTTTGCCGCCAGCGAGACCAGTCAACCGGTGCGCAGCTTCTCCGGTGGCTGGCGCATGCGCCTGAACCTGGCGCGTGCCCTGCTCTCGCGCGCCGAGCTGCTGCTGCTGGATGAGCCGACCAACCACCTCGACCTGGACGCCATACTCTGGCTGGAAACCTGGATCGG
>CAIPUP010000328.1 GCA_903868285.1 uncultured beta proteobacterium | reverse complement strand
CTCCTGCAGAAAAATTGATCGGTGTTGATTGACTGCGTTGCATCTTTAGCTTTCGTTCGATGCCCTGTCCGCCGGCCCGCCACGACCGTGCAGCGCACGCAACTGCAGGCGAATGGCGATGTGCGGCCGCACGTCGACGATGCGGGCCTGCACGCTGCCATCGGCCACCAGGCCTTCGGCCCCCAGACGTGCGCGCTCGCCCTGCGCCAGTCCCCAGGCGCGCGGCACGATGCTGGCATCGCGCTTCCAGTGTTTCAGTGGCTGACCCTGGCGCAGTTGCTCCAGCTCGCGTGACCAAAGCTTGCGAATGGCGATGACACCAATATCAGCCCGGCCGATGCGATCCAGACTGCGCGGCGCCACCCTGCCCTGTCCAACCTGGGCGATGTCGTCCTGCAGCCGCACCAGGTCTACCTTGTCACGATCGACATCAGCAAGACGCAACTCGCCAGCCAGGATCTGTTCTGCCACTTCCTGATGCGCCAGCGTGATTTCACTGCGGCGCGCTTCGCGTCGGGCATGAATGCGCTCGGCCGTGGCACCGGTGGCCGGCACGCGGTGAATGCTGAATTGCATATGCCGGCGATCGTCAATCGGTACCCACCAGAACAGCGACTCCTGCCAGCCGATCTCGGCATCGGTAGGCAAGGCGGTCATGTAGAACATGTTGGGCATGCCGAATTGCTGGATACGCTGCTCGCCATCCGGACGCTGGTAGATGTATCGCACACCCCAGGCTGATTCCTCGGCCTGCAATCGCGGGCCGGCACCGATTTCGCGGAATGCCGCGCGGTTGTCACCATGCACGAAGGCGACATGGCTCATGTCCAGGGCGTTTTCCAGATTCTGAAAGTAGTTGCACTCGCGCGAGTAGGAATCGATTTCCAGCAGACCATCAAAATGTTCGAACTCGGGGTGCTCGGGGAATTCCGGTGGCTGCGCCTGGGACAATTCGCCGAGATAGGCAAAGATCAATCCGAGGTACTCGCGCACCGGATAGGCGCCGATGCTGACCTTGCGGGAAAAGTCCGGCTCCTCGGCCGGCTGCTCGACACACTGGCCGTTCGAGGCAAAGGTCCAGCCATGATAGAAGCAGCGCAGCTGATGGCCTTCGATCCAGCCCGTTGATAACTGCGTGCCGCGATGCGGGCAACGTCCGTCCACCAGATAGGCTGGCGCGGCGTCCGAGTGGCCGTCCACCTGTGCCCGATAAAGCGTGTATTCCTGACCCATGATGGTGAGCGGCACTGCGCAACCGGGCATCAGATCGGCCGAGTGATACACCGGCTGCCAGAAGCGGCGCAGGTAATCACCGGCGGTCGTAGCGGGGCCGGTGGCAGTGAAATCATCGTCCTGGGCCCGCACACCACGACGCTGGCCCGGATGCAGCGCATCGATTTCGGCGTCACTCACCACCTTGGGTGATGTTGTCATCACAGACTCTCCTGTATGAAGCGGCGCCACACTGGCGCGATGCGTGCACCTTGCACGCGAGAAGTGACTGGATAGGGATTGTTATCAAACACATCGTCCCATTCAGTGCGTGTCATCACCGGCGCGTGATACAGCCGGCAATCCAGCAAGCGGCGCAGACGCTCGGCAACGCTGGTGGGATGCACAGGGTCGCACCCGCCAGTGATACAGGCCGGCGCACCGATTTGCGACCATTCATGGTCATTCAGCCGACAACCCGCCACCGGCAGATCGCCACTGGTGGTGAAAAACACTTCCCACCAGGCCATCTGGCGCACGAAGTCGCGCACCGACATCGACAACAGCGCTTCGCGATTGGCCGGATTGTGTTGCAGGGTTTCGGCAAACGGTGTGATCTGCGCCACCGCCTCCATGCCACCACGCAAGGCGGCACGAATGTATTTGCGATAAGCGTTCCTGGGCAGACGCTCGGCGGCATAGTCTTCTCCCGAGGGCCAGGCCAGCATCAGGCCGCGCACCAGCTGCGGATATTTGAATGCCAGCAAGGGCGAGGTGCGGCAACCCGCATATTCGCCAACAAAACAAGGGCCGAGGCGCAGTGCCTGTATCAGCGCCGCCAGATCATCGGCATGCAGGTCTGCTTCGGACTGCTCACCTGCCAGCGCCAGACTGGAGCCGCCGTCGGTATTGCGCCGGTCCCAGGTGATGACACGACAGTCTTGCGCCAGTTCGGTGGCCACGACCGCATGCACATGACCCGCCCAGCGACCGCCTGGTGTCAGCACGACAGCCGGCCCTTGGGTGCCATGTTGTTGATAGGTCAGGGTGATGCCATTGAGCTGTAGCGAGGGCATGGCGGTATACCGGTAGGGTGCAGGCAGGGTCGGCAGTGTAACAAGCCAGCCCGCCACGCCACGCCGCACCAAGTCCAGTCATGCCCAGTCAGTCAGGTCGACCGGGCAGACCGGGCAACCCACTCCTTGCCCTACTGAAGCTTCAGAACGACGTCCAGGTCTTGCCGTTGGCGCGTCGCAGTACGGTCTCGCAGGTAGGGGTGGGAGGCGAGCGCTTTTCCGGTGCCATCGCCTCCTGCTCCATCTTGGATTTGATGCAGTCGGTGGTGAGGCGCTTTTCTTCTTCCTTGCGCTCGAGATAAAGCTCGGCATAGCCCTTCTCGCCCACGCCCGGCACCACGAACACGGTACGGCAGGCATCGTAGGGGCCGAACGACTTTTGTACTGTCTCGCACTCACGCCGCACCTTGTAGGCCTGCGCCTCGGCGATGGGACTAAGTAAGGGTACCAACACGGCAAACAGCGCCATGCGCTGGGCGCGTCTGCACGTTGCGCGTGTCACTGCTGCCCCGAATGCGAAGTTGCGTTGGATTCTGTTCAGGAAATGCATTGTTTGAAACCTGTTGCCTTACTGGATCGCGGATTGCGAAATCCTGTCTTTGCGCTACCGCATGGGAAGCCCTGCGGATTGATGAACTTTGTTATGCAAGCGCCATGCCTGAACACAAAAGGCGGGCACAAGAAGCGATACGCTGGGAGAATGACTGAAGATCGCTCGCGCCATGCGCACGTACCATGCGCAATTACGAAGCCGCAGCAAAAAACAGCACCAAAACAAGGCGATAAATTTCCTTGGAAATTTTCTTGGGAATTGCCTTGGGAATTGCCTTGGTTTGCTAAGGTTTTAATGAATTGCTTAATCCGAAGTGGAGCGCAGGGTACACACTTCTCTGGTCGCGCACCAATGAAGCTTTGATTAATTTTTTGTGACAAATTTCCATCATGCAAGCGTATCGAGGAGACGCCATGTCCATGTTGCAACGACTGATGATTTTTCTTGGCTTGCTTTGCGCGTTACCAGCCACGTTACCGGCCGCGTTCCCGACCGCAATAGCGGCAACGCCACAAAACAATCCATCGGCATTTCCCTCGCGTGCTGTGAAACTGGTTGTCACAGCAGCCGCTGGTGGCATCACCGACATCATGGCGCGCATCCTGGCCGATCCCTTGGCGCGCTCGTTGGGCCAGGCGGTGATTGTGGAGAACCGACCGGGTGCCGGCGGCAACATCGCGGTTGGCCTGGTCGCGAAAGCCGCGCCCGATGGCTACACCCTGGTCATCGTGAATGTCGGTAATGCCTCGATTGCACGCCATCTGAACCGCGAGCTGCCATTTGATCCGCTGCATGATCTGGTCGGTGTGGCTGCAGTCGGGGAAGTTCCCAGCATCGCCGCCATCCATGCTGCGCTACCAGTGCGCAATCTGCGCGAATTCATCGACTATGCGCGGGCCCATCCCGGCACCCTTAACTATGGCTCGGCCGGCAATGCCACCATGCCGCACCTGGCGGCCGAGATGCTAGCCAGCCTGGCGAACCTGAAGTTGACCCATGTGCCCTACAAGGGCGGTGGACCGGCCGCCATCGACCTCGCTGCAGGTCGCATCCAGATTGCCCTGCTTGGCATCGGCTCGATGCAGGCGCAACTGGCAGCCGGTTCGGTACGCGCGATCGCGGTGGCCTCACGCCAGCGTCTGGCAGCGCTGCCAGAGGTACCTACCTTCGAGCAGGCTGGCCTGACTGGCTACGATGCCACCAACTGGTTCGGCATCCAGGCACCGAAGGGCATTAGCGCAGAGTTAGTGCGTACTCTGAACGATCATTTCAATCGCGCCAGCAATGATCCGGGGCTGCAAAAGCGCTATGCCGATGCCGGCATCCTGCCCATTCGCGAATCGGTGGAAGTGTTCCAGAAGCGCATCCTGGATGACCATGTGCGCTGGCGCGAGGTGGTGCGCACGGCCGGTATCAAAGCAGAATGAGGGACGATTGCGGAACCTGACACACCTGCGCCATACGGCGTGTTTAAATGCCGCCCGAGCTACACGGCCGCTCGCGCCCTCGGCGTCAGCGGCCGTTGCAATACCAGGTAGCCAACGAGCAAATCGCCGGAGAATTAAAATGTTCAATAAAATCAAGTACTTAAGTAATTTTCTCGGATTGGCTGCAGCAGCTGCCCTGCCATTGCAACTCTGGGCCCAAGCCAGCGCACCGGGTGGCGGCAGCAACCCCGCTGCCAACTGGCCGAGCAAGGCTGTGCGCATCATCGTGCCCTACACCGCCGGTGGCGGCACCGATGCCGTGGCACGCGGGCTGGCGAATCAACTGTCCGAGGCCTGGGGTCAGCCGGTGGTGGTGGAGAACCGGCCCGGTGGCTCGACCATGATCGGTGCCGATCATGTGGCCAAGTCCGCGCCAGATGGCTACACCATGCTGTTCTCCGACAGTGCGGCCTTCGTCATCAACCAGCATCTGTATTCGAAGATGCCCTACAAGCCGCTGACCGATCTGGCGCCGATCACGGTGGTGGTGCGTCTGGCGCCGGTGCTGGCGCTGAGCAACGCCGTGCCGGTGAACAATCTGCGCGAGCTGATCGCCTATGCCAAGGCCAATCCGGGCAAGCTGAGCTATGCCTCGTTCGGCAGCGGCTCCTATCCGCATGTCATCACCGAGCAGTTCAAGCGCATGGCCGGCATCGACATCCTGCATGTGCCGTACAAGGGCTCGGCGGCGGCGGTGACCGACATGCTGAGCGGCCAGCTGTCGATGCTGATCGTCACGCTGAGCGTATTCGAGCAGCATGAGAAGGCCGGCAAGCTGAAGGTGCTGGCCACCACCACCGACAAGCGTCTGTCGCTGCGCCCGGACCTGCCCACCGTCAGTGAAGCCGGTGTGCCGGGCTATGCCGCCAGCGTCTGGTTCGGACTGGCCGCCACTGCTGGCACGCCCGAGCCGGTGCTGACCAAGATCCATGCCGAGGTGGTCAAGACTCTGGCCGATCCGGTCTATCGCGCCAAGTTCGTCACCGCGCAATCACTCGAGCCGGGTGGCATGTCACGCGCCGAGTTCGCCGCCTTGCTCAAGAGCGAGGAAGTGCGCTGGGGCCAGCTGGTACGCGAGTCGGGCGCCAAGATTGAATGAGCCGTCGCAACAAGGAATCGCAACATGAGCCGCTTTGATGACTACGCCAACAAGTACAGCATGATCCGCATGCGGCGGGAGGATGGCATCCTCGAGATGCAATTCCACACCAATGGCGGGCCGCTGCGCTGGAGCCTGATTCCGCATGGACAGCTGGAGCAGGCGTTTCTGGATGTCGGGCGTGACCGCGACAACGAGGTGATCATTCTCACAGGCAGCGGTGACGAGTTCAGCGGCCCGCCGGTGGCACCCGGCGGTCACAACCATGCCAAGGATCCGGTCACCGCCAGTCAGTGGGATGCCATCTACTGGGAAGGCAAGCATCTGCTGGGCAATCTGCTCAACATCGAAGTACCGATGATTGCCGCCATCAACGGACCGGCGCTGCGCCATGCCGAGATTCCGCTGCTGTGCGACATCGTGCTGTGCTCGGACAACGCCAGTTTTCAGGATTCAGCGCACTTCCATGGTGGCCTGGTGCCTGGCGATGGCGTACATGTGGTGTTCCCGCTGCTGATGGGCACCAATCGCGGACGCTACTTTCTGCTCACCGGGCAAACGCTGTCGGCCAACGAAGCCAAGGACCTTGGCCTGGTGAACGAGGTGCTGCCGCGTGCGCAGTTGCTCAATCGCGCCTGGACGCATGCCCGCATGCTGATGCAGCGACCGCCGCTGCTGCGTCGCTATGCGCGGGTGCTGCTGACCCAGGATCTGAAAAAGCGCATGCAGGAACTGCTGGGCTACGGTCTGGCGCTGGAAGGGCTGGCTGCGACGCAGCGCGGCTGAGTCGCAGCACCGCAATCTTCAGTCGGCGCGAATCTTTGCCGCTTCCACCACGCGCGGCCAGCGTGCCCGCTCCAGCTTGATCAGATCGGCCAGGCGCGCCGGTGCACCACCCACCGGATTCAAGCCCTGCTTGGCCAGCACCTCAGACACTACCGGCGTGGCCAGCTGGGCGGTGATCTCGGCATTGAGCTTGTTGACGATCTCCACCGGCGTACCGGCCGGTGCCAGCACGCCGTACCAGTTGTCCACCTGCACCGAGGGAAAGCCCGCTTCCTTCATGGTCGGCACCGTCGGCACCACCGACGAGCGCTCCGGTGCCAGTACCGCCAGCATGCGCAGCTTGCCCTGCTGTACATAGGGCAACGCAGTGTGAATCGGGATGAACACCGCATTCAAGCGGTTACCCACCACATCGGTAATCGCACCAGCGGTGCCCTTGTAAGGCACATGCGTGACATCGATCCCGGTATCGAGCTTGAACAACTCCATGGTCAGGTGCTGCGGCGTGCCGTTGCCCGAGGAGCCGTAGTTCAATTCACCCGGCTTGCGGCGCGCCAGCGCTACGAACTCCTGTGCGGTTTTCACCGGGGTATCCATGCTCACCAGCAAGGACATGATGCCGGTGGCCACCAGACTCACCGGCATGAAACTTTTCTCGGGGTCGAAACGCAGACCTTTGTTGACCGCCGCATTGGTCACCAGGCTGGTGGCGGTCACCAGCAGCGTGTAACCATCGGCCGGCGCGCGTGCCACGAACTCGGTGCCGATGTTGCTGCTGGCACCGGGCTTGTTGTCGACCACCACTCCGATGCCCCACTTCTCCGAGAAGCGTTGCGCCAGGGTGCGCGCGATGATGTCGATGCCAGTGCCGGGTGTGAACGGCACCACCAGGGTCACCGCGCGATTGGGGTAGCTGTTGGCACCGCCCGATACGCCTTGGGCAAACGCCGATTGCGCCAGGCTCGCGCCGCTTAGCAGCGAAATAACGACGACGGGCAAACGGATGGCAAGCAAACCAGCGCGAAGGCAATTCGGGAAATTCGCTAATCGACTAATTTTTGCGACAAATATCAAGGCAATCTCCAACATTCAGAGGAAAAACCAACGGCGGCGCATGATCCGGGCTTCGTTGATGGCTGTCAACGCTAAGTTAGCCCGCTTCGACACGATAAAATCGCGAAAATTCCAAGTTTCGTTTTCCAAGCCCAGCTACGCAGGAAACCATCACCATGCTCACCCAGGAACAAAACGAACTGCTGGTACGCACCGGCCCCGGCACCCAGATGGGCAATTTGTTTCGTCGCTACTGGATACCGGCGCTGCTGTCAGAGGAGCTACCCGGCCCGGATTGCGATCCGGTACAGGTGAAGTTGTTGTCGGAAGCGCTGATCGCCTTTCGCGATACCGATGGTCGCATCGGCCTGCTGGGCGAGCTGTGTGCACACCGGCAGGTATCGCTCTGGTTTGGCCGCAATGAAGAAGGCGGCCTGCGCTGTCCTTACCATGGCTGGAAATACGACGCTACCGGGCGCTGCGTGGAAGTCCCCTCCGAATCAGCCGAGTTTGCTGCCAGTGTCAAAATCACCAGCTACCCCTGTGTCGAGCGTGGGGGTGTGATCTGGACCTACATGGGGCCGCCGGAACATCAACCCCCAGCACCCGACTTCGAATGGTCGGCAGTGCCCGCCACGCAGCGCTACGTGAATAAGCGCTGGCAGGAAAACAATTACATGCAGGCCATGGAAGGCGGCATCGACGGTGCGCATGTGTCCTGGCTGCACAGCGGCGCCCTCAACAATGAGCCGATGCGTATCGGTTCCAAGGGCGCGCAATATCAGCGCGACAACAAGCCCAAGATCGAAGTGATGGATACACCGACCGGTATCCTGATCGGTGCGCGGCGCAATGCCGATGAAGGCCAGGCCTACTGGCGCGTGACGCAATGGATCATGCCGTTTCATCAGATGATTCCGCCCTATGGCGATCATGCCCTGCATGGCCATGCCTGGGTGCCGATCGACGACGAGAACTGCTGGGCCTGGACCTTCACCCATCATCCGACGCGCGATCTGAACGCCGAAGAACACGCCGCGATGCAAAACCCCGAGGGCATCTATGCCCAGCTCATCCCCGGCACCTACCGCACGGTTGCCAATAAATCCAACAACTACCTGATGGATCGTGCGGCGCAGCGTGCCAAGCGCCACTACAGCGGTGTTCCCGGCATTGCCATGCAGGATGCATCGCTGCAAGAGAGCTCCGGGCCGATCGTGGATCGCTCCAAGGAATACCTGTCCTCCACCGACATGGGCATCGTCAAGGCGCGCAACCGCCTGTTGCGTGCTGCCCGCGCGCTGGCCGAGCAAGGCACCACGCCGCCGGCCATCGACCCGGCCAGTCATCGCGTGCGTTCAGCCTCCTTCGTCAAGCCTGCCAACCAGTTGTTTGCCGAAGCGGTGCAGGAAGTGATCGAAGCGGGCGCACGGCCGGGCATGGCGCATCTGAGTATCTGAGCCCTGAACATCCACACCGGAGTCCCTGCATGAGTCGTATTCGCGCCGCGGTTGCGGTTGAAAACCGTCGTACCGAGGTGCGTGAATTTGCCGCACCCCCAGACAGTGCCGATAGCGGTCTGCTCAATATCGAGCTCACTGGTGTGTGTGGCAGCGACTGGCCTTACTACAACAACTATCCCAGTGTGCGCGGCGCGATGATCCTCGGCCATGAGTCGGTCGGGCATATCGAACGCGCCGGTACCACTGCCAAGGCACGCTGGGGTCTGCGCGAAGGCGACCGGGTGGCGCTGGAGGAATATCTGCCCTGCGGCCATTGCCGCTATTGCCGCTCCAGCGATTTCCGCTTGTGCGATGCCACCGATACGCTCAATTTGTCGCGACCGGATACGGTGCGCTATGGCTCGACGCCGGTCAGCGTGGCACCAGCGCTGTGGGGTGGCTTCGCGCAAAAGCAGTACCTGCCACCGAACGCGGTGTTTCATCGCGTGCCAGCCGGTGTGCCCTCGGACCAGGCGGCACTGGCCCTGCCACTGGGCAACGGCGTGGAGTGGGCTTATCTGCAAGGCGGTGTACGCATTGGTGAATCGGTACTGATTCAGGGCCCGGGGCAACAAGGTCTGGCCTGCGTACTGGCGGCGCGCGAAGCCGGCGCCGCCTGCATCATGGTGAGCGGCCTGACGCGCGATGCCAAGCGCTTCGAACTTGCCCGCGCGCTGGGCGCACATCATGTGATCGACATCGAGCAACAGGATCTGCTCGAGAGCGTGGCCGACATCACTGGCGGCGAGATGGCCGACCTGGTGATCGACTGCGCCTCGGGCGGCACCGAAACCGTGGTCTCGGCCATCCGCCTGGCACGCAAGAGCGGCCGCGTCATCCTCGGTGGCCAAAAGCGCAAGCGCATCCCCGACTTCGAGAGCGATCTGCTGATTCGCAAGTTCCTTACCGTCAAGGGTATGCGCGGTCACAGCTATGAATCGGTCGAACTGGCGCTGCAGATCATCGCCTCCGGCCGCTATCCGCTCGAGCGCATGTGTACGCATGTATTCGGCCTCGATCAGGTGGACGAAGCGCTGCGCACGGTGGGGGGCGAAGGTCAGCCCGACGCCATCCATTGCTGTGTCGACCCCCATCTCTGAGCGCATACCGGTTCTGCTGCTGACCGGCTTTCTCGGCAGCGGCAAGACCACCCTGTTGCGCGCGCTGCTGGCGCAGCCGGCTATGGCCGACAGCGCGGTGCTGATCAATGAGCTCGGCGCGCAGGGACTGGATCATCAACTTGCGTGGGGCAGCACGGGCAACACCGGCAACATCACGCTGCTGGCCAATGGCTGTGTGTGCTGCACGGTGCGCGACGATCTGCTGGCAGTGATGGAAGACCTGTACTGGGCGCGACTGCAGCGACGCATGCCGCGCTTTGTGCGACTGGTGATCGAGACCACCGGCCTGGCCGATCCGCTACCCATCATCGAAGCACTGCAGCAGCCGGGCCTGGTGAGCGAACGCTATGTACTGCACGCCGTGCTGTGCACTGCCGATGCCACCCAGGGTCTGCGCCAGTTGCAGGCACATCCGGAGTCGCTGTCGCAGGCAGCACTGGCCGATGTACTGCTGCTGACCAAAGTCGATCAGCTACCCGCACAAGCAAGCGATCCGCAACTCACCCACTTGCAGCAAAGACTGCAGCGCATCAACCCATCGGCAGCACTGCGACATTGCGTGCGCGGCGAATTGCCGGCGCAATGGCTGCTCGATCTCGGTCTGATCGAGGCCCCGACACACCACCCGCAGCGCGCCCGGTCGCATCTGCGCCT
>CAIPUP010000327.1 GCA_903868285.1 uncultured beta proteobacterium | reverse complement strand
CGCTGGAAGTCGCTCTCGGTGAGCGCAGCTACCCCATTCATATTGGCACCGGGCTGTTGGACCAGATCGGCATGTTGCGCCCATTGCTGAGCAAGCAGGTTGCGGTGGTGACCAATGATGTCGTGGCCCCGATCTACCTTGAGCGACTGTTGGCACGGTTGCAGGCCGAAGGGGTACAGGCCGTCAGCATCGTGTTGCCCGATGGTGAGGCGCACAAGGACTGGGCCTCGCTGCAGATGATCTATGACGCCCTTCTGACGCATCGTTGCGAGCGCAACACCACCTTGTTGGCGCTGGGTGGCGGTGTGGTGGGTGATATCACTGGTTTTGCTTCCGCAACCTATCAGCGCGGTACGCCCTTCATCCAGATCCCGACTACCTTGCTATCGCAGGTGGATTCTTCGGTCGGTGGCAAAACGGCTATCAACCACCCACTGGGCAAGAACATGATCGGTGCTTTTCATCAGCCGCGTGCGGTGCTGATCGATACCGATACGCTCAACACTTTGCAACCGCGTGAATACCGTGCCGGACTGGCCGAGGTGATCAAGCACGGCGTGATTCGCGATGCCGCCTACTTCGATGCCATTGAACAGCACTTGGCAGTGATATTGGCCAGGCAATCCGAGGCTCTGGCCTGGGTGGTCAAGCGCTCCTGTGAAATCAAGGCCGAGGTGGTGGCGCAGGATGAGCGCGAATCCGGCTTGCGCGAAATCCTCAATTTTGGCCACACCTTCGGTCATGCCATTGAGGCCGGTTTTGGTTACGGCGTGTGGTTACATGGCGAGGCCGTGGCCACCGGCATGGTGATGGCGTCTGATTTATCGCGACGCATGGGCTTGCTCGATGGGGTGCAGGCAGAACGCATCAGCAAGCTGCTGGCTGCCTCCGGACTGCCGGTGCGCGCCGAAGGCCTGGGCGCAGCGCGCTTCATGGACCTGATGCGCATCGACAAGAAATCGCGCGAGGGACGCATGCGCTTCATCCTCAGCCACGGCATCGGGCGTGCCGAGCAAGGGGTAGAGGCAGATCCAGCCGCGTTGTCGCAAACGCTGCAGGCGCTGGCCTGATTTCGTCCCGCGCATTTCGTCCCGCGCATTTCGTCCCGAAATGGTGCATCCAGCCAAGGCTAAGGCCTTGAAGCGTCAGGGGTTCGCAGGTATATTCGACAGTTCCCCCGCAAGTTTTGATGTGGCCCGTCCCGGGTCGTCGCGGAGCGAGTTTTCCCTTCGCAGACGCTGATGGCGTACAAGGAGAGGCTCGCCTCCAGGCCTGTGCTTGCGGCCGCCCCAGCGTACCCCCGAGGTGGAACCGTGAATCAGCCTGCCCAGAATCGCCCTGGCGCCGTTTTGCCCCCTGGCAACGGCGCAGCATCTCATGTCACCCTGTCTGCGCTTGGCACATCTCCTATTGCAGCGCAGAAACGTCCCCTGGCGCAGGGCCTGTATCACCCGGCGAACGAACATGACGCCTGTGGCGTTGGTTTTGTGGCGCATATCAAAGGTCAGAAATCGCATGCCATCGTGCAGCAGGGCCTGCTGATTCTGAAGAACCTGACCCATCGCGGTGCGGTGGGCGCTGACCCCAAGGCCAGCGATGGCGCTGGCATCCTGTTGCAGATGCCCGATGCGCTGTTTCGCGAGGAGTGGGCCAAGCAGGGCGTTACCTTGCCGCCTTTCGGTGAATATGGCGTGGGCATGGTGTTTTTGCCGCGTGAGCCGGCCTCGCGCCTGGCCTGCGAATATGAAATCGAGCGTGCCATTCGGCATGAAGGGCAAACCCTTATCGGCTGGCGTGATGTGCCGGTCGACAGCAGCGACCTGGGCGAGTCGGTCAAGGCTATCGAGCCAGTGATCCGGCAGGTGTTCATCGGGCGTGGTCCGGATGTCACCGTGACCGATGCGCTGGAGCGCAAGCTCTACATCATTCGCAAGGCCTCCGGCCATGCCATCCAGGCCTTGAATCTGGAGCACGGCAAAGAGTTTTATGTGGCCTCGATGTCGGCCCGCACCATGGTCTACAAGGGCATGCTGATGGCCGATCAGGTCGGCAGCTATTTCCTCGATCTGCAGGACCCGCGTCTGGTGTCGGCGCTGGCACTGATCCATCAGCGCTTTTCCACCAACACCTTCCCGACCTGGGACCTGGCCCATCCGTTCCGGCTCATCGCCCACAACGGCGAGATCAACACGCTGCGCGGCAACGTCAACTGGTTGCGTGCCCGTCAAGGTGCCATCTCCAGCCCGATACTCGGCCGCGATCTGGACAAGGTCTGGCCGTTGATTTATGACGGTCAGTCCGATTCCGCTTCGTTCGATAACGCGCTCGAACTGCTGGTGATGAGTGGCTATTCCATCGCCCACGCCGTGATGATGATGATTCCCGAAGCCTGGGAAGGTCACACCCTGATGGATGCCAGCCGGCGCGCTTTCTATGAATATCACGCCGCGATGATGGAGCCCTGGGACGGTCCGGCGGCGATTGCCTTCAGCGATGGCCGTCAGATTGGCGCCACGCTCGATCGCAACGGTTTGCGTCCGGCACGCTACATCGTCACGGACGATGACCTGGTGATCATGGGTTCCGAGTCCGGCGTACTGCCGATTGCCGAGGAACGCATCGTCAAGAAGTGGCGCCTGCAGCCGGGCCGCATGTTCCTGGTCGACCTGGAGAAGGGTCGCATCATTGACGATGCCGAACTGAAGGAATCGCTCGCCTCGGCCAAGCCCTATCGCGAATGGATTGATCGCATCCGCATCAAGCTGGATGACATCGAGTCCGATACCGATCAGCCGCAGGCTTGCAGCGTGCCGCTGCTGGACCGGCAGCAGGCCTTTGGCTGGAGCCAGGAAGACATCAAGTTCATTCTCTCGGCCATGGGTGGCAATGGCGAGGAACCGACGGGCTCGATGGGTAACGATTCTCCGCTGGCGGTGTTGTCGAACAAGGACAAGTCGCTCTACAACTATTTCCGGCAGCTGTTCGCGCAGGTGACCAATCCGCCGATCGATCCGATCCGCGAAGAAATGGTGACCTCGCTGGTGTCCTTCATCGGGCCCAAGCCCAATCTGCTGGGCATCGATGAAATGAACCCGCCAATCCGTCTGGAGGTGAGCCAGCCAGTGCTGGACTTTCACCAGATGGAGAAGATCCGCAATATCGATCGCTATACCGAGGGCAAGTTCAAGTCCTACCAAATTGACCTGTGCTATCCGGTGGCCTGGGGCAACCATGGCATCGAGGCGCGGCTGGCGTCCTTGTGCGCGCAGGCCGAAGATGCAGTGCGCTCGGGCTATTCCATCCTGATCCTGTCCGATCTCAAGGTGGATCGCGAACAGGTGGCCATTCCGGCGCTGCTCGGCTTGTCGGCGATACACCAGCACCTGACCAACAAGGGCCTGCGCACCTCGGCCGGTCTGGTGGTGGAAACCGGTTCGGCGCGCGAAGTGCATCACTTTGCTCTGCTCGGTGGCTATGGCGCCGAAGCCATCCACCCCTGTGTGGCAATGGAAACCCTGCTCACCCTGCATGCCGCTGCGCCTAGCGGTATTGATGGTCACAAGGCGGTCAAGAACTACGTCAAGGCCATCGGCAAGGGCTTGCGCAAGGTCATGTCCAAGATGGGCATCTCGACCTATATGTCGTATACCGGGGCGCAGATTTTCGAAGCGGTTGGTCTGGCCAGTGCCATGGTGGACAAGTACTTCACCGGCACCACCTCCAGCGTCGAGGGCATCGGTGTGTTCGAGCTGGCCGAGGAGGCCATTCGCATTCACCAGGCCGCCTTTGGCGATGATCCGGTGCTGTCCGGGGCGCTGGATGCCGGCGGCGAATATGCCTTCCGGGTGCGTGGCGAAGAGCATATGTGGACGCCCGACGCCATTGCCAAATTGCAGCATGCGACGCGTGCCAATAACGCCAGCACCTATCGCGAATACGCCACCATCATCAATGACCAGTCGCGTCGTCACATGACGCTGCGTGGCTTGTTTGAATTCCGCTTCGATGCCTGCCAGCCGGTGCCGCTGGCCGAGGTCGAGCCTGCAGCCGAGATCGTCAAGCGCTTTGCCACTGGCGCCATGTCGCTCGGCTCGATTTCCACCGAAGCCCATGCCACGCTGGCAGTGGCCATGAACCGCATTGGCGGCAAGTCCAACACCGGCGAAGGTGGCGAAGACCGCCGGCGCTATGCACCGATCCAGCTCGGTGAAACCCTGGCCTCGCGCCTGGGCAAGGGCCGGGTCGAGAGTGATATCGCGCTGATCGAGGGTGATTCGCTCAAGTCCAAGATCAAGCAGGTGGCTTCCGGGCGCTTTGGCGTGACCGCGGAATACCTGTCTTCGGCCGAACAGATCCAGATCAAGATGGCGCAGGGAGCCAAGCCGGGTGAGGGTGGTCAGCTGCCGGGTAAGAAGGTGTCCGAATACATTGCCGAGTTGCGTTATTCCACGCCCGGGGTGGAGCTGATCTCGCCGCCGCCACATCACGATATTTATTCCATCGAAGACCTGGCGCAGCTGATTCACGACTTGAAGAACGCCAATCCGCGCGCTTCGATCTCGGTCAAGCTGGTGTCCGAAGTCGGCGTCGGCACGGTGGCCGCCGGCGTGGCCAAGGCCAAGTCGGATCACGTCACCATCTCCGGTCATGACGGTGGTACCGGTGCCAGCCCGTGGTCGTCCATCAAGCATGCCGGCTCGCCCTGGGAGCTCGGTCTGGCCGAGACCCAGCAGACCCTGGTGCTGAACCGCTTGCGTGGTCGCATCGCGGTGCAGGTCGATGGCCAGATGAAGACCGGGCGCGATGTCATCATCGGCGCGCTGCTGGGTGCGGATGAATTCGGCTTTGCCACCGCACCGCTGGTGGTTGAGGGCTGCATCATGATGCGCAAGTGCCACCTCAACACCTGCCCGGTCGGCGTCGCCACCCAGGACCCGGTGCTGCGCAAGCGCTTTGCCGGCAAGCCCGAGCATGTCATCAACTACTTCTTCTTCGTCGCCGAGGAAGTGCGCGAGTTGATGGCACAGCTCGGCGTGCGTCGCTTCGATGATCTGATCGGTCGGGTCGATCTGCTCGACACCCGCAAGGGCATCCAGCACTGGAAGGCCAAGGGTCTTGATTTCTCGCGCATCTTCCATCAGCCGCAGGCCGGGCCGGAGGTGGCGCGTCGGCATGTCGAGGCGCAAGACCATGAGCTGGAAGCGGCGCTGGATACGCGTCTGATCGAACTGGCGCAGCCGGCGCTCGAGCGCGGCGACAAGGTCAACATCGAGATGCCGATTCGCAACATCAACCGCACGGTGGGCACCATGCTGGCGGGTGAGGTGGCGCGACGCTACGGTCATGATGGTCTGGCCGAGGACACCATCAACATCCGCTTCGCTGGCACTGCGGGACAGAGCTTCGGCGCCTTCCTGGCGCGCGGCATGACGGTGACGCTGATTGGCGACACCAACGACTACTGCGGCAAGGGTCTGTCCGGTGGCCGTATCGTGGTGCAACCGTCGGCCAAGTTCCGCGGCGAGCCCTCGGACAACATCATCACCGGCAACACCGCGTTGTATGGCGCCATCACTGGCGAGGCCTATTTCCGTGGCGTGGGCGGCGAACGCTTCGCGGTGCGCAACTCCGGCGCGCAGGCGGTGATCGAGGGCGTTGGCGATCATGGCTGCGAATACATGACTGGCGGTACCGTCGTGGTGCTGGGCGAGACCGGTCGCAACTTCGCTGCCGGTATGTCGGGCGGTATAGCGTATGTCCTTGATTTAAAAGGAAATTTCGCACAGTACTGCAATCAGGCGATGGTCGATCTCGAACCGCTCATGAGCGAGTCCGAGCAGCGCGCCAAGCTGTCGCCGGATTTGTGGCATCTGGGTGCCAGCGACGAGGCCAATCTGCGGCGCTTTATCGAGAGCCACGCCCGGCTCACCGGCAGTGGTCGCGCCAAGGAACTGCTGGCCGATTGGGACAACGCACGCACGCGCTTCATCAAGGTATTCCCGAAGGAATACCGGCGTGCGCTGGGCGAGTTGGCGGCGGCAGGTCGCAAGTCGGCGGCTTGATCATTTCGAACATGAACACAGCATCAGTCTGAGCGGGGCATCATGGGCAAAGTCACCGGGTTTCTGGAATTCGAGCGTCAGGAAGAGGCATATCAGCCGGTCGATGCGCGCAAGCAGCATTACCGCGAGTTCGTGCTGCGGCTGAGCGACGATCAGGCCAAGGTGCAGGGCGCGCGCTGCATGGATTGCGGCGTGCCGTTCTGTATGAATGGCTGTCCGGTGAACAACGTCATCCCCGACTTCAACGACCTGGTCTATCAGCAGGACTGGAAGCGCGCCATCGACACGCTGCATTCCACCAACAACTTCCCCGAGTTCACTGGCCGCATCTGCCCGGCACCGTGCGAGGAAGCCTGCACCCTGCGCATCAATGACGATGCGGTGGGCATCAAGTCCATCGAGCACGCCATCATCGACCGGGCCTGGGAGTCGGGCTGGGTGCAGCCGCAGCCGCCGGCGCAGCGCACCGGGCGCAAGGTGGCGGTGATCGGGTCCGGCCCGGCCGGCCTGGCCGCAGCGCAGCAGTTGGCGCGGGTCGGACACAGCGTGGTGGTGTTCGAGAAGAACGATCGCATCGGAGGCTTGCTGCGCTATGGCATCCCCGATTTCAAGATGGAAAAAAGTCTGATCGACCGGCGTGTGGCGCAGCTGCAGGCCGAGGGCGTGGAGTTCCGCGTCAATCACTGCGTTGGTGATGTGCCGCTTGGTGCAGGCAATCCGGCCGCGAAAGCGGTCGACCCCAAGGCCATGCTGGCCGAGTTCGATGCCGTGGTGCTGGCCGGTGGTGCCGAGCAGCCGCGCGACCTGCCTATCCCGGGGCGCGAACTGCAGGGCGTGCACTTCGCCATGGATTTCCTGCCGCTGCAGAACCGGCGCGTGGCTGGCGACCCCTCGGTGCCGGAGCTCTGGGCCAAGGGCAAGCATGTGGTGGTGATCGGTGGCGGTGACACCGGCTCCGATTGCGTTGGTACTTCCAACCGTCATGGCGCGGCCTCGGTGACCCAGTTCGAAGTCATGCCCAAGCCGGCCGACCCGGAGCACAACCCGGTATGGCCCTATTGGCCGTTGCGTTTGCGTACCTCGTCCTCGCATGAAGAGGGTGCGGCGCGTGACTGGTCTGTCTCGACCAAGCGCTTTGTCGGCAAGAACGGTCAGGTCAGTGCTTTGGTGGCAGCACGGGTGGAGTGGAAGGACGGCAAGATGCAGGAGGTTCCTGGTTCAGAGACCGAGATGCCGGCCGACTTGGTGTTGCTGGCCATGGGCTTCACCAATCCGGTGGCGGGTGTGCTGGATGCCTTCGGCGTCACCAAGGATGGGCGTGGCAATGCGCTGGCCGCCACCGAAGGGCAGCGCAGTTACTTCACCTCGGTGCCCAAGGTGTTCGCCGCTGGTGACATACGCCGCGGCCAGTCGCTGGTGGTGTGGGCTATCCGCGAGGGACGGCAGTGCGCACGCGCGGTGGACGAATTCCTGATGGGCAGCTCTACACTGCCGCGCTGACGCGGCGCATCGCAAGCCTCGACGAGTGCTCAGGCTTTGCAACCCGCACTGACCAGCGACGCTACACCGGCACCAACACTGGCGACGGTGCAGGCCCTGATTGCGCAGCACCTGCGCACGGTTGCCGACT
>CAIPUP010000326.1 GCA_903868285.1 uncultured beta proteobacterium | reverse complement strand
CTCCGAGGCCTGCGCGGTGCGACCCGACAACCGCGACTGATCACCCTCGGCGCCGATCAGCTGGATGGCAATCTGCCGTTGCTGCAGTGACTCGCCGATGCGCAGCGCGAGAGCGCGATTGAACTGGAACTCTTCCCGCCCGCGCGCGCTGATCGCCCCTGGTGCGGAGTGGTAATGACCGACATCCAGCGCCACGGGTTTAAGCGACAGGGGTTGCAGCGGCAGGGGTTTCAGCGGTAGGGGTTGCAACGACATGGCGGACGTATCTGGCTGGGCGAATGCACTCGCCATGATCATCAGCAGCATCAGCCCAGCCAGCGAGCGCCCGGCAGCAGCGCCAGACCTGAACACGGTGCCAATAAAAAAGTGCAATGTAGTCATGCACTTATAATGCCTCAGCAGCCGGCTCATCCGCGCCTGGCCACGCCTCATCAAGACAGGATTTTCGTATGCGATTCACCGGTTCTTCCAGCTACGTCGCCACCGACGAGCTCACTCTGGCAGTCAATGCCGCCATCAGCCTGCAGCGTCCGCTGCTGATCAAGGGCGAGCCCGGCACCGGCAAGACCCGCCTGGCCGAGGAAGTAGCAGCATCCCTGGGCATGCCGCTGCTGGAGTGGCATATCAAATCCACCACCAAGGCACAGCAGGGACTGTATGAATACGATGCGGTGTCGCGCCTGCGCGATTCGCAACTGGGCGACGAGCGCGTCAAGGACATCAGCAATTACATCTTGCGCGGCATGCTGTGGCAGGCCTTCACCGCCGAACAGCCGGTGGTGTTGCTGATCGATGAAATCGACAAGGCGGATATCGAATTCCCCAACGATCTGCTGCGCGAGATCGATCGCATGGAATTCTTTGTCTATGAGACGCGTGAACTGATCAAGGCACGGCACCGGCCCATCGTGTTCATCACCTCCAACAACGAGAAGGAATTGCCGGACGCCTTTTTGCGGCGCTGCTTTTTCCACTACATCCGCTTCCCCGACCAGGAAACCATGGAGCGTATCGTTGCGGTGCACTTTCCCGACCTGAAAAAATCGCTGCTCAAGGAAGCGCTTGAGGTGTTCTTCGAGGTGCGCGACGTGCCAGGCCTGAAGAAAAAGCCCTCCACCTCCGAGCTGATCGACTGGCTGAAGTTGCTATTAGCCGAAGACATTCCCACCGAAGCGCTGCGCAGCAAGGACCGCAAGAGCATGATCCCGCCGCTGCATGGCGCGCTGCTGAAAAACGAACAGGATGTGCATCTGTTCGAGCGCCTGGCATTTCTGTCGCGCAACGCACGCGGCTGAGCGGCAGGCCCGCATGCTGGCCGGTTTTTTCGTCAAGCTGAAGGATGCCCGCATCCCGGTCTCGATCAAGGAATACCTGACCCTGCTCGAGGGCCTGCACAAGCAGGTAATCGCGCCGTCCATCGACGAGTTCTATCTGCTAGCGCGGACGGTGCTGGTCAAGGATGAGTCCAATTTCGACAAGTTCGATCGCGTCTTCGGCGAGTTCTTCAATGGCCTCACGCCAGCCGGTGCTGAGGGCGAGGGCATCGAGGCAGAAATTCCACTGGAGTGGCTGCTGAAACTGGCGCAGAAAGAGCTCTCGGCGCAGGACAAAGCCCTAGTGGAGTCGCTTGGCGGCTGGGACAAGCTGATGCAGACCCTGCGCCAGCGCCTGGCCGAACAGAAAGGCCGGCATCAGGGCGGCAATCGCTGGATCGGTACCGCCGGCACCTCGCCCTTTGGCGCCTGGGGCTACAACCCCGAAGGCGTGCGCATCGGCCAGGACGAATCGCGTCATCGCAAGGCAGTCAAGGTGTGGGATCAGCGCGAGTACCGCAACCTCGACACCTCGGTCGAACTGGGCACGCGCAATATCAAAGTGGCGCTGCGCCGCCTGCGACGCTTTGCCCGTAGCGGCGCACCGGATCAACTCGATCTGGACAGCACCATCAGCAAGACCGCACGCAATGCTGGCTACCTCGATTTGCAGATGCGTCCGGAGCGACGCAATACGGTCAAGGTGCTGTTGCTGCTGGACATCGGCGGTTCGATGGATGATCACGTGCAGCTTTGCGAAGAACTATTCTCAGCCGCGCGCAGCGAATTCAAGCATCTGGAGCATTTCTACTTTCACAACTGTCTGTACGACTTTGTCTGGAAAGACAACCGTCGTCGCCATGCTGAACGCACATCGGTGCTGGACATCCTGCACAAGTACCCGCCCGACTACAAACTGGTGTTTGTCGGTGACGCCACCATGAGCCCCTATGAAATCCTGCAACCCGGTGGGTCGGTGGAGTACCACAACAGCGAAAGCGGTGCGGTCTGGATGCAGCGCATGCTGGAGGTTTACAAGCGCGCGATCTGGATCAACCCTGAGCCGGAGGCGATCTGGCCGTATCGTCAGTCGGTGCAGATCCTGCGCGAAATCATGGCGGATCGCATGGTGCCATTGACCATCGAAGGACTGGAACGCGCCATGCGCGAACTGTCGCGCTGAAGCGTCTCGTCTCAACGCCATTCCCCTGACTACTTCAGGGTGATCGAGTAACGTCAAAGCAACGGTTGGCTTTGACATCAAGGCCCTGATCAGCGAAGCTGCCGCCCTGCGCGCCGGGGCCATCCGCTCCGACGTAAGCATTTACCGGAATCATTCCGTCATCATCATCAGGAGAACGCGCATGACCATCGCCGCTGGCGACAAGCTGCCCGAGGGCAGCCTCAGTGAATTCATCGAACAGGAAACCGCAGGCTGCACGCTCGGACCGAATACCTTCAACGTGTCCGATCTGGTCAAGGGCAAGAAGATCATCATCTTCGGTCTGCCGGGTGCATTCACCCCGACTTGTTCGGCCAAGCATGTGCCGGGCTATGTTGCGCATCGCGATGCGCTCAAGGCCAAGGGCATCGATGAGGTGTGGTGCGTGTCGGTGAATGACGCCTTTGTCATGGGCGCCTGGGGCCGCGACCAGAAAGCCACCGGCAAGGTGCGCATGATGGCCGATGGCAGCGCCGAGTTCACCACCAAACTTGGGCTGACCCTCGATCTGACTTCACGCGGCATGGGCATGCGCTCGAACCGCTACGCCATGCTGGTCGATAACGGTGTGGTCAAGTCGGTCGCGGTCGAAGGCCCCGGCAAGTTCGAGGTGTCGAGCGCCGAAGCCATGCTGGCCCAGCTCTAAAATTATTGTAAGTTATTGATTTAAAAGGGGAAATCGGATATTCCGATTTCCCCTTTTTATTTTGCTCGGCGCGGCGCTAACCTGGCTGCAATCAAGCGCCGGACAAGCCCAGCATCAAGCCATTGAGCCGGCGCACAAAGCTCGCCGGGTCCTCCAGCTGACCGCCCTCGGCCAACAGCGCCTGGTCAAACAGGATCGAGGCCCAGTCATCGAAGTGACTGCTGTCGCTGCGCAAACGCTGCACCAGTGCATGACCGGGATTGATCTCCATGATCGGGGCCGTCTGCGGCGCCTTCTGCCCGGCAGCCTTGAGAATGCGCGCCATATTGCCGCCCATGTCATGTTCGTCGGCCACCAGACAGGACGGCGAATCGGTCAGGCGTGAGGACACCCGCACCTCCTTGACGCGCTCGCCCAACGATTTCTTCAGCTGCTCGATGACGTCCTTGAACTCACCCGCCTGCTGTTCCTGCTGCTTCTTTTCTTCCTCGCTCACCAGCGCGCCCAGGTCGGCCTCGCCCTTGGCCACCGACGCCAGCGACTTGCCCTCGAACTCGGTCAGGTGCGACACCACCCATTCATCCACCCGATCACTGAGCAACAGCACCTCGATACCACGCTTGCGGAAAATTTCCAGATGCGGGCTGTTGCGCGCTGCCGCGGCCGTCTCGGCGGTGACATACCAGATCTTGTCCTGGCCTTCTTTCATGCGCGACAGGTAATCAGCCAGCGATACAGTCTGGCCAGCGGCATCGTCATGCGTACTGGCAAAACGCAACAGCTTGGCGATGCGATCACGGTTACTGAAATCTTCGCCCACACCCTCTTTGAGAACGACACCGAATTCGCGCCAGAACTCGGCGTATTTCTCCGGCTTGTCTGCCACCAGTTCATCCAGCAAGCCCAGTACGCGCCGCACACAACCCGAGCGTATCGCTTCGACATCCTTGCTCTGCTGCAGGATCTCGCGTGACACATTCAGCGGCAGATCGGCCGAATCGACCACCCCACGCACAAAGCGCAGATAAGCCGGCATCAGCTGCTCGGCGTCATCCATGATGAATACACGGCGCACATAGAGCCGGATGCCGCGCCGGTGCTGGCGATCCCACAGATCAAACGGCGCCTTGGCCGGCAGATACAGCAGCTGGGTGTATTCCTGACGCCCCTCGACGCGACTATGCGTCCAGGCCAGCGGCGGCTGGAAGTCGTGCCCGACATGCTTGTAGAACTCCTGGTACTGCTCATCGGTGATGTCGTTCTTCGGCCTGGCCCAGATGGCACTGGCCTGGTTCACCGTCTCATCTTCATCGGTCTGACGCTGCTCGCCTTTTTCCTGATCCCATTCGGTCTTTTTCATCACGATGGGCACGGCGATATGATCGGAGTACTTGCGCAGCACGTCCCGCAAGCGATAGTCGGACAGGAAATCATCCTCGCCCTCACGCAGGTGCAAAGTGATCTCGGTACCGCGTGATGCCTTGTCAACGGCCTCGATGGCATAGGCACCAGCGTCCTGATCCATGGCGCATTCCCAGCGCACGCCCTGGTCACTGGTAACGCCAGCGCGGCGCGTCAACACCGTGACACGATCAGCAACGATAAACGACGAATAAAAACCCACGCCGAACTGGCCAATCAGATTGGCATCCTTTTTCTGGTCGCCTGAAAGCGAGGACAGAAACTCCTTGGTGCCAGAGCGCGCGATGGTGCCCAGATTGGACACCACTTCTTCACGCGACATGCCTATGCCGTTGTCGCTGATGGTGATGGTGCGCGCTTCCTTGTCAAAAGCCAGGCGGATACGCAGTTCGCTTTCGTTTTCGAACAAGGCAGGGTTGGACATCGCCTCAAAGCGCAGCTTGTCGGTGGCATCCGAGGCATTCGAGACCAGCTCACGCAGGAAAATTTCCTTGTTGCTGTAGAGCGAATGAATCATCAGATGCAGCAGCTGCTTGACCTCGGCCTGAAAGCCGAGAGTTTCGCGGCCGGCCGGGGTTCCGCTTGCGGCGTTGCCGCCCTGCTGCGTAGCGCTTTGCGTGTTGTCGGTCATGGAGCTCTCCTGCGGTTTTGGTTGTTTTTGATCTGGCGGCATGTCAGAGCATGCGATCTGCCCACAGATGGGGACAGCGCGGCGAATTTCAAGCCCTGGATTACAACCTGGATTAGAGCGAGGATGACAGGGACCATCGGCTTGTGGATAGAATCTGTCCATGAAAACCTGCCGCGATCCCCACACAAGCCCTCTGCGCCAAATCTTACCCAGCCTCATGCTGATGCTAGGCATGCTCTGGGGCAGCTATCCCTGCGAGGCGCAAACCCCAAAACAGACTCCGCCCCGCGCCGAGCGCCATGCCAGCGTCGAGGGCATCACCGAGTACCGCCTGCCCAACGGCCTGCGCGCACTGCTGATACCGGACACCTCGCGCGACACCATCACGCTCAACCTCACCTATCTGGTCGGCTCGCGGCATGAGGGCTATGGCGAGTCCGGCATGGCGCATCTGCTCGAGCACCTCTTGTTTCGCGGTACTTCGCGCATGGGCAATGTCATGGCCGAGCTGAACAAGCGTGGCGCACGCTTCAACGGCACCACCAATTTCGATTACACCAACTATTACCAGACGGTTTCGGCCAGCGACGACAACCTGCACTGGATGCTGGCACTGGAGGCTGACCGCATGCTGAACTCGCGCGTCTCGCGCGTTGATCTGGATGCCGAGATGACCGTGGTGCGCAATGAGTTCGAATCTGGCGAGAACAATGCCGGTAGCGTATTACGTCAACGCGTCATGGCAGCAGGTTATCTCTGGCACAACTATGGCCGGGCCATCATCGGCGCACGCTCGGATATCGAGAACGTGCCGATCGAGCGACTGCAGGCCTTTTATCGTCACTACTATCAGCCCGACAATGCGGTACTGATTCTCTCTGGCCGATTCGATGAGGCCAATGCCGTTGCGGCGATTGAAAAGCATTTTGGTGCCTTGCCGCGACCGACGCGCAAGCTGCAATCCACCTACACCGTCGAGCCAACCCAGGACGGCGAGCGCAGCGTGGTGCTGCGCCGTGTCGGTGATGTGCAAACGGTGTCCAGCCTGTACCACCTGCCGCCGGGTTCACATCCCGACTACCCGGCCATAGATCTGGCGGTGAACATCCTTACCCATACCCCGGGTGGAAGACTGCATCGCGCCCTGGTTGAGAGCGGGCTGGCCAGTTCGGCCTTTGGCTTCGAGCAGCAACTGCATGATGCCGGACACGCCTATTTCTCTGCCAGTGTGCGTGAAGGCAAGCCCTTGGAGCCGGCGCGCGAGGCGCTCATCAAGACCGTAGAAGACCTGGCACAACAAGCCTTCACCCGCGAAGAAGTCGATCAGGCGCGCCAGCGTCTGCTCAACGGCATCGAAAAACTGACCACCGATACCAACGCCATGGCCTTGGTACTGTCGGGCGTGGTGGCCATGGGCGACTGGCGTTTGCTGTTTTTACAGCGCGATCAACTGCGCAGCCTGGATGCAGCACAGGTGCAACGGGTGGCCTTGCAATATTTCAAGGCCGCCAATCGCACCAGCGGCACTTTCATTCCAACTGCCAGTCCGCAACGGGCCGAAATACCGGCGCGTCCGGATGTCGAGGCGCTGGTGCGCGATTACCGTGGGGCGGCACAACTGGAGCAGGGCGAGACCTTCCAGCCGACACCACAGAACATTGAAGCCAGGGTGATCCGGCGCCGTCTTGCCGGCGGGATGCAGCTGGCATTGCTGCCACGCAAGACTCGCGGTGGCACAGTGGTGGTCGATCTGAATCTGCGCTGGGGCGATGAAGCCAGCAAACAGGGCCGCTACGCCGCCTGCAGCGCTGCCGGTGCCATGCTGATGCGCGGTACCACGCTGCGCAATCGCAAACAGATTGCCGACGAACTGAGCCGCATCAACAGCACGGCCTCGATCGGCATCGAAGGCGGCTCGATCCAGACACTGCGTCAGTACCTGGCGGCCAGCCTCGAACTGGCGGCGGAAATTCTGCAAAAACCAGCCTTCCCGGAAACGGAGTTCGAGCAATACCGGCAGGCGGTACTCAGTGGTCTTGAGTCTCAGCGCAGCGATCCGTCGGCACTGGCGGGGCTGGCCCTGGCGCGTCAGCTCAGCCCCTACCCGCCCGGACACTGGAACCATGTCGAAACCTTGGAAGAGCGACTGGAGCAATGGCGCACGCTGCAGTTAAGTGATGTGCGCCGCTGCTGGCGCGAACTGGTGGGCGCCAGCCATAGTGAGTTGACCGTGGTGGGCGATTTCGATCCTGAACAGGTCATTGCGCTGGCGCAAAAGCTGTTCAACGACTGGAAGAGCCCCCTGCCCTATGCCCGCATTCAATCCAGAATTGCCCAGGCTGCACCACTGCAACGCGACATCAATACCCCAGATAAGGCGAATGCGGTCTACCGCGCCGGGCTGAGTATTGCGCTGCGTGATGACCACCCCGATTTCGTCGCCTTGCTCATGGGTAACTACTTGCTGGGCGGACATTCCGACTCGCGTCTGACACGCCGTATTCGTCACAAGGAGGGCTTGTCCTATAGCGTCGGCTCGTCATTCAGCGCCGGCAGTCAGGATGCGCGTGCCGACTTCGGCCTGTTCGCCATCTATGCGCCACAAAACCGCAACAAGGTTGATGCCGCCATGCGCGAGGAAGTGCAACGTTTGCTGAGCGAGCCAGTACCGACCGAGGAATTCGATACGGCGCGCAAGGCCCTGCTGCTGGCAAGACAGGTCGCGCGCAATCAGGACAGCGCGATTGCCTCACGCCTGAATGGCTATCTTTCGATCGATCGCACCATGGCCTGGGATGCAGCGCTGGAGCAGCAGATCGCGGCATTGACGCCGCAGCAGGTGCAGGCGGCCTTGCAGCGACACCTGCGACTGGCTCAACTGTCCATCGTCACAGCCGGAGATTTTCGCGATAAAGGCAATAGCAGCGCTGCAAGATAGGACAGCAGATCGGCTGCCGCCACGGCGCCCCCTGTGCGTCTGTGGCCTCCCCCTGGGTAAGCCCGTTTAACCGCGCAATGCTTAATCCAGCGTCAGGTACTGCACCTGCAAAACATCCAGGGTTTCGACCCCGGCCGGGGTACGAAAACTCACGCTGTCGCCTTCGCGTGACTTGATCAGGGCGCGCGCCACTGGCGAGATCCAGGAAATGCGGCCACGTGTCGGGTCCACTTCATCCAGACCGACGATGCTGACGGTGTGCGCAGTGCCCTTGCTGTCGACATAGGTCACGGTAGCGCCAAAAAACACCTGGTCATGCTCGGCATCGCGCGGGTCGACCACCTCGGCATTTTCCAGTCTCTTCATCAGGAAACGGATGCGCCTGTCGATCTCGCGCAAGCGACGCTTGCCGTAGAGGTAATCGCCATTCTCGGAGCGATCGCCATTGGAGGCAGCCCAGGAGACGGTGCGCACCACTTCCGGTCGGTCCACTTCCACCAGGTGCTTGAGTTCACTGCGCATGCGCGCCCAACCGGCCGGCGTCATGTAGTTTTTTGCGCCTGCCGGCAGTGGCGGCAAGGCCGGGATGTCATCCTCACCCTCATCACCGGCGTCACCCTCGGGCTCACGTGTGAACGCCTTGCTCATGCGACAGGCTGTCCCGGTAATGCGCTGTGTCGCAGATGACGCGAAAACAGCAGCGGCAGCATGGCGATTGCGATGGATGCCACACACAGTCCGAAGGCGGTATGGTAAGCCTCCAGCGGGTAGCGCCCCTGCAAGGGCGGCCACAGGGCGATCACAGCACCGATACCCCATTGAAACAAAAAGGAAAAACCCATCACCAGCAGATTGATCGAGGTGTTCACCCGCCCTGCCATCTGGCGCGGAAAGTGCGATGACACAATGGCGTAGCCCAACGACGCCGCCATGAGAAAGAAGGTTGCCAGCGGGAACAACGCCCAGGCAATGTCGAAACCTGCCAGCGACGCCACGCCCAAGGCAATCGCACCCAGTGGCAACAAGGCAAGGCAGGTACCAAGGCAGAACAAACGCATGCCACTGCGTCCCTGCCGGGTGAGGCGATCCGACAGGCTGCCGAACAGAATCAGGCCGCTGATCATGCCGAGGGCGGAGACCAGCAGCGCCTGGCCGATATCGGCGCGCGACAGCCCTGCCACATCCGACAGCCAGGGCGCGATCCACAGCCCCTGCACCGCCTGGAACACGCCGAAGGCCAGACCAAAAGGCAAGGAGACCAGCCAGAACACCGG
>CAIPUP010000325.1 GCA_903868285.1 uncultured beta proteobacterium | reverse complement strand
TCATCGGGCTGATCGCCTTGCTGGGATTTTTTCTCTATGCCTCGCGCCCGGTGATGCAGGCCTGGCTGCTCGACCTGACACCGCCTGGCATGGGTGGCACCAGCATCGGCGTGCTGTTCGGCATTCAGGCCCTGTGCGCCGCCGTGGCCCCGGCCATCGGCGGCATGCTGGCCGATGCCTGGGGCTTGCAGGCGGTGTTTCAGTTTCTTGCCGGCACCATCATTGCCGGCAACGTGTTCCTGCTGCTGATACCGGCGCGCGGAGCGGGAAGCGGCGCGGAACGGGCGGGCTGAGCCTGAGCCTGAGCCGCAGCCCGCTGCCGCTGCGCTGCGGTTCAGGCCGCGAGCTTGATACGGCCCTGATGCTTGCCCTGGAAGTGCGGCGCGATTTCGCTCATGAAGCGATGCATCTGGTCCTTCACCATGCTGTGCGGCTTGTTGCCGACGTTGAAATACAGAATCACTTCGTCGATGCCCGCCTGCTCGACTTTTTTCAGTGAGTCGATGATCTGCGCCGGCGAACCAATCAGGATCGACTTGTCACTGAGGTTTTCCTTTTTCATGTTGCGCAGCGTGTCGGCGATCTTGACGAAGTACTGCATGGTCGGCGGCGCATCTTCCAGCTTGTTGGGAATGGCGCGTATCACGCAGTGATTGAAGTAATCCAGCTGCGACTGCCGACCGTAGTCTTCGGACTTGGCGTCATCAGCGATATAGATGAAGTAGCTGCACATGGCGCGTCCGGGCTTGTTGCCAGCCTGGACACAGGCCTCACGGTAGCTGTCCACCGCCCGGTCCAGCCCGCCGAACACCATGCCGGCAGCGAACGGCGCATAGATGATGTTCAAGCCGCGCTTGGCCGCCATGGCAACACTGATCTGCGAGAACGAAGCGACATAGAACGGAATCGGCTTTTGCACCGGCGAGGGCGTGATCTGCATCTCCGGGATGTTGTAGTACTTGCCCTGGTGCGACCACTTGCCCGGACTGTTCCAGGCCTTGAGCACCACATCCATGCCCTCCTCGAACATCTCGGCCGAGGCAAAGAAATCCGCGCCAAAAGGCGTGTACTCGGCGCGGTCATAGCCACGACCGGTGGCGAAATCGACCCGTCCGCCCGAGAGCAGATCGAGCGAAGCCCAGGTCTCGGCCACATGGATCGGATGATGCAGCGGCAGCACCGTCACCGCCGGCGCCAGACGCACATGCTTGGTGTGCGGAATGATGCTCGCCAGCAGCAGATCGGGACGGGAGTTCACGCCCAGCGAATCAAAATGATGCTCACCGATCCACACTGAATTCATACCGATGCGGTCGGCCAGGATGGCCTCTTCGCGGATATCGAGCACGAACTGGTTGGCGCTACGCGGGTTGTTCGGATAGTGATTGTCGCTGAGCGTGAAATAACCGAATTCCATATCAACTCCTGGCGTGAAATTGAAAACTGAACAACCTGCTTGCGTTGCTGCTGGTCACTGCCTGTGACTTACTCGCTGGCCTTGATGCCGGCCTCCTGAATCATCTGCTTCCACTTCAGCGCATCGCCCTTGAGAAACTCGGCAAAGCGCTGCGGTGTGGTGCCCACCGGATCAAAGCCCAGGTCACGCATCACGGTCGCGGCATCCCCCTGCGCCAGGGTGCGGTTGATATCGGCCGAGAGCTTGTCGACGATGGCACGCGGTGTGGCGGCTGGTGCCAGCGCACCGAACCAGCCCACGGCATCCATCTTCGGATAACCCAACTCGGCAAAGGTCGGCACCTCGGGCAGAATCTTCGAACGCTGCGGCGTCACCGTGGCCAGCGCGCGCAACTTGCCCGAGCGGATATGCGGCGTGCTGATGCCGACGGAATTGAAATTCGATTGCAACTGCCCGCCCAGAATGCCGGTGAGCGACAAAGACTCGCCCTTGTACGGCACATGCAGCAGATTGATACCGGCAACGCGCTGGAAGGTTTCGCCATAGATATGGAAGCTGGTACCGATACCAAAGCTGCCATAGCTGACCGGATTGCTGCCCTTGGCCGCTGCAACATACTCGGCCAGGGTCTTGATCGGTGAGGATGCCGGCACCACCAGTACCACCGGCGCATAGGCCACCAGACTGACCGGAGCGAAATCCTTTTCCCAGTCGTAGGGCACGCTGGCAAACAGCGCCGGTGCCTGGATCAGCGCGGTGAAGCCGAACAGAATGCTGTAGCCATCGGCTGGCGATTTGGCAATGTGCTCCGAGGCAATGAAACCCGAACCCCCGGCGCGGTTCTCCACCACCACCGGTATGCCCCAGGCCTGCCCGAGGCGATCGCCAACAATGCGCGCCACCCTGTCAGTGCCACCACCGGCGGCACCCGGCACAACAAAGCGCACCGGTTTATTGGGATAGCCCTGCGCCGCAGCGCTGGCCGCAGACTGCGCCTGCGATGGACCTGGCACCGCGAGCATGCCCGCCAGGCCAAGCACGGCAAGACCAAACCAACCTGCCCGACGCATGACGCCAGGATGCATTCTAAATTTCATCATCGATCCCCCTCCAAGAGGCCTGATCATAAAGGCAACCAGCCGTGGTTTTGCGGCCGCCGGCACTTCCTGGCGGAGCGTCGCGCGGCCTTATTCCGCCCGCACTCCGGCCTGCTTGATGACGCGCGAAAAGCGTTCGGCATCCGAGCGCCACTGCTCGGCCTGCTCCTCGGGTGTGCTGCCCACTGGCTCGATGCCCAGACCCGCGAAGCGCTGCACAACATCCGGCTGTCGCACCACTTCAGCCATGGCGGCCGATACCTTGTTGATGATGTCGCGCGGCGTACCGGCCGGGGCGAAGTAGCCAATGGTCGGAGCGAAGTCATAGCCCGGCGCACCCAGCTCGGCCACCGTCGGCACCTCCGGGGCAAAAGACGAGCGGGTACGGGAATTGGCCGCCAGCAGCCGCACCCGGCCATCCTTGACATAGGCCGCCAGCGACGGATAGGCCGAATACACCAGACCCACCTGCCCGCCGATCATCGCCGGCACCGACTGTCCGGTGCCCTTGTACGGCACATGCACCATGTCCAGACCAAAGGCCATCTTCAGCGCCTCCATGCCCAGATGATGCAGCGTGCCCACCCCCGACGATCCATACGACAGCTGACCCGGTTTGGCCTTGGCCAGCGCGATCAATTCACGCAGCGAGCTGGCCTCGACCTTGCTGTTGGCAGCCAGAAACAGCGACGAGCGCGCCACGATGGACACCGCCTCGAAATTCTTGGCGCTATAGGGCACCTTGGGATAGACGTAGGGATTGATCGAGATCACCGAGCTGTCCGAGATATGCAGGGTGTAGCCATCGGCTGGCGACTTGGCGGTGAGCTCGGCCGCCGGAATGCCACCGGCACCGGGACGGTTCTCCATCACCACCGCCTGCCCCCACTTATCGGCCAGCTTCTGCTGCACCAGCCGTCCCACGGTGTCGGGCAGACCGCCGGTGGCAAAGCCGATGTACACCTTCACCGGACGCTCGGGGTAGCTGCGCGCCGCCTGCGCCGACGCCAGCGCCGGCAGCAGCAACGCACCCAGCAACGAACCCAGCAGCGGCGTCACCAAGGTTGCCGCCGGCCTGGCACCAATCCGGGACGACTTACAAAAAAACCATTTAAAACAATAACTTACGATAATTTTCATAGTCCCTCCTGGTCAACTCTGAAAGCGTGACGGCTCACCCTCGGCCAGGTGCACCTCGGCCACCGGATTCAATCCGGACAGCCAGTTGCGATGGCGGGTGAACACCTGCATGTCATGGCCGGGCACGATGCGCTCGAGTTGCTGTGGCCCGACCACCGCCTTCAGGCGCTCATAGGCCGCCATCAGATTCCAGGGATTGCCCTGGATATAGCCCGGCGGCCACATGCGCTCGATGTTGGCGTACCAGTACACGCAATCGCCGGCAATGACATACGGCCCCTGTGGCGTACTCACCTCGACCCACTGCGAGCCGAAGGTATGGGTATCCGCAGCCAGGCGACAGAACACGCCCGGAGCGACCTCGGCATCACCATCGAGCAGCGTCACACGCCCGTCCTTGACCGCCTGCTGGAACAGGCCGATCACCTCGACATCCATCGACGACAGCGCCCAGTGCTGCTTGCCCAGCGACAGGTCGGGCACGCTGGCGATCACCTCCAGCCAGCGCTCGTATTCGCGCCGCTGCACGATCAGCCGGGCGTTCGGGAAGGCGGCGAAATTACCGGCGTGATCAAAATGCAGATGGGTCAGGATCAGGGTGTCGACCTGCTCCGGCCGAAAGCCGGTCTTGGCCAGCACCGCCTCGGGCATCTCGATGTTCTGGAACCGGCTGCCGGTCATCGAGTCGCCGCTGCGAAAACCGCAGTCCACCAGCATGATGCGCGGCTCGGCCGCCGCCGGCGCCGACGCCAGCAGCGTGTACAGCATCGGGATGTCGGTCATGCCCTGGTTGCTGCAGATCGGACAGCCACCCATCATGTCGGTGGGAATGCGACCGCGGGCGTAGCAGTAACTCCAGATCGAGTAGTCGTGTATCGACGACAAATCCGGGCCCGAATCAGCCGTGACTGTGCTGCCGCTCACCTCATTCCTCCGAAGCGAAACCGGACGCCTTGACGATCGGAGCCCAGGCGTCGAACTGGCTGCGCACGATGGCATTCATCTCCGCCGGCGTGGTGGAACGCACTTCCAGTCCCAGTTGCGTCATGCGCTCTTGCAGCTCGTTGCTCTTCAAGGCTTCACGCAGTGCCACACCCAGCCGCTCGATGACATCGGCCGGGGTCTTGGCCGGCACGAACAGGGCGAAAAAGTCTTCTGCCAGCACATCGGCGTAACCCGCCTCACGGGTCGAGGGAACGTTAGGCAAGAAGCGCGAACGGTTCGGACCGGTGGTGGCCAGCACGCGCAGCTTGCCGCTGCGCGCATGTTGAACCGCATCACCCAGCGGCACCATGCCCAGCGGCACCTGACCACCGAGCAGGTCCTGCACCATCGGCGCAGCGCCCTTGTAGGGCACATGATTCATGCTGTTGCCGGCAAGGCGGCTAAGCATGGTGCCAACGAAATGCAGCGATGTTCCCGCACCCGGCGAACCATAGGAAGCCAACTTGGGATTCTGACGCGCCCACTCCAGCATCTCCTTCAGGCTACGCACGTTATCGGGCAGGCCGGGGCCAGCGGTAATCGCAGTAACGAAGGTGGCACCACTGCCGATGGCAGTGAAGTCACGGAAGGTGTCATAGCCCAGCTTGCGGTAGACATGCGGAAAAATGGTCAGCATGGCAGTCGGTGTCAGCACGATGGTGTTGCCATCGGGCTCGGCGCTGCGTGCCTGCTCCAGCACGGTGCGACCACCACCACCAGGCTTGTTCTCGACGATCACGTTCGCGGCATAGCTGCCGCGCATGCGCTCGGCGATCAGGCGCGTCAGCACATCGGCCGAGCCGCCGGGCGGAAAACCGTTCTGGATGCGCACCAGCTTGCCGCCGGGCTGGGTTGCCGAGCCTGCAGGCGAAGCGCTGCTCTGCGCCAGGGCAACGCCTGCCGCACCTGCCACCCCCAGGGCCAGGGCACAGGCAGACACACGGGATATCAAAACTTTCATTGTGTTCATGCTGCAATTCTCCGTACAGATTGAAAAGAAAACCTTAGTCAGCCGACCTGAGCAGCGCCAGCTGAGCCGTATCCAGATAACACCACTGCCCGGGCTGCAGAGCCAGCGACGCCAGTCGCAATTCTCCGATGGCCACGCGGATTAGCGCATCGCAATGATTGCCCGCTGCCGCCAGCATGCGTTTAACTTGATGATATTTGCCCTGCTCGAGAATGATCTCCAGCTGATGACTCGCCAGCGCCCTGGCCTTGCCGGCAATCGGCAGCGGCTCATCATGCAATTTCACACCTTGATTGAGTTGCAGCAGCAGCGCCTCGGTCACAGGCTCGTGCGTGGTGGCGACATAGGTCTTGGGAACCTTGCGCTTGGGTGAACTCTGGGCATGGATGAAGCCACCATCGTCCGACAGCAACAACAGTCCGGTGGTGTCGTGATCCAGACGGCCCACCGGTTGCACATCGCGCGCCAGAAACTGCGCTGGCAACAGGCTATGTACGCCGGGATGATGACTGGGCTTGCGCGAACACTCGATATCCACCGGCTTATGCAGCGCAAGGTAGACCAGCGCGCGAAACTGCCAGGGCTCACCGGACACCTCCAGCAGCAATCCGTCGGTACTGATGTCCGCGCCGAACTCGGTCACGAGTTCGCCATTGACGCGAACCTCGCCATCACGAATCAAATGACGGCAGCCCTTGCGGGTGCCAAAGCCCTGCGACTGCAGAATGCGATCCAGGGTCATGCCAGGTCACCGTGACGACAACGACTGCTACAACAACGACTGCGAGCAAACAAAAAACGACAACAGCGCGGCATCACTGTCCAGACGGGGCAACATCATTCGACCCTGGCGCAGCGGTCGGCGCATCGGTCGGCCCCTGCGCCTCGGCGCCATCCTGCGCGCCATCATCGACAACACCAGCGGCTTTCTTCTCTTGCTTGCGACGCAGTTTTTCTTCGTTACGGCGCTTTTTCTCGAGTTCCTTCTGGCGCTTTTCGAACTGAAAATTGGGTTTGGCCACTGCACTTCCTCTCTGCCGAGCACGGCAACGGGTGAGGCCGCATCATGCCATGCTTCAGTCAGCCCCCTGCGGCAAAAAATAGCGCTGCGACATCTGCGGCAGACCGATTTGCGCCAGCAGACCCGTCAGATGTTGCGCAGCGCGCCGGCCAGGCAGCTTGCGGTCGGTGGCAATGATCAATTCGTTTTTCATCGAATGCTCCCAACCCACCAACTCGGTGACGGTGACCTGATAGCCATGCGCTTCCAACTGCAGGCAGCGCAACACATTGGTGAGATGGCTGCCGAACTCGCGCGTATGCAGCGGATGACGCCACAGCTCGGCCAGCGCCAGTGAACGCATGGCACTGTCTTCACCCGCCTGCAAACCCGGTGGCTGCGCTTTCTGTTTTCGCAACTCGGCAGCCAGCTCGGCCTGGCAGCAAGGCACCAGCACAATGTGTCGCGCACGCCGCGCCAGTGCAAAACGGATTGCATCATCGGTTGCGGTATCGCAGGCGTGCAAGGCGGTCACGACATCGACTTGCGTTGGCAACAGCGCGGACTGCATCGCCTCGGCCACTGAGAGATTAAGAAACCGCATGCCGGGGAAACCCAGCTGTACTGCCAGTGCCTGCGAACGCTGCACCAGCTCGGCGCGGGTTTCGATACCCCACACGCAGGCACCGGGCGAATGCAATGCATCAAGCCTTTCATCAGCGCCCAGCAACGGCAGGGCCTTGAAAAACAGGTCATACAGAATGAAACCCAGATAGGACTTGCCAGCGCCGTGATCAACCAGATTTAGCCTGCCTTGCTCGGTCCATATGGCCTGCAGCAAGGGTTCGATGAACTGCACCAGGTGATACACCTGCTTGAGCTTGCGCCGGCTGTCCTGATTGATCTTTCCATCGCGCGTCAGGATGTGCAGCGCCTTGAGCAGCTCGAGCGACTGACCGGGTCGCAAGTCCAGCAAGTCAGCCACAGCCTTGCTGGCGCCAGGGACCGGCTTGGCGCGGAAATCCGACGCAGGCTTCACTGCTTCGTCCAGTGTATTTCACGCGCCGTGACCGGGCCGATGACCACCTGGCTCAGACCAACGGGTGCTTCAGCAGAACGTTGTGACATGGCAATACGACCAGCCATGATCTCTGCCTGCTGCTGCGGATAGAGGGGATTGC